>NZ_APCR01000245.1:0-1324 GCF_000410635.1 Comamonas sp. B-9 | reverse complement strand
CCCCGTCAAGAGCCCAAGTGCGATAGCGTGCATGAGTGGTTGCAAAACCGCCCAACCCACGCGCTCGCAGACTCCCACCTGGAGCGGATCGTTGAATCTGCGCCAGTCGAGTGGCAGGACGCATTGCGCAAGCGGTATGCCTATGTGGAGCTGACCCCTAAGAACGACCCCAAAGGCCAGGCCGACAAATCCATCCGGTTGATAAAGCGCGGCACTGACGCTTATGACAAGTGGGAACTGCAGCAAGCGCCCGAGAGCTTCCGCGCCTGGGATCGTATGCAGGCGATGGCCGACTTTGAAGACAAGTTTGGCGCTGCCCTGCGCTTTAACTTGAGTGACGAAGAGATCCGCGATTGGGCCAACAAGCTGGTGTTTGATGTGGATGAGCTGGACGCCTGGGCCGCTGTAGCCGGTGTTCCGCTGCATGCCCGCGTGGACATGGTGCGCAAGATCGCGCGCGTGATCGGCATCACTGAAGAACAGCCCATCAAAGGTGAGCCAGCAATCAAGCGGGCTAAAGACCCAAAGTGGTGGCGCCGGCGCTTGCGCAGCCACGTTGCCCGCGTGGTGGAGGCTGGTTTTATCAGCATGGGCCAGGTGCATTTGCGTGAAGGCAAATATGTCAGCAACGCAGGCATGACCCGCCGCCGCCAGCAGGTGGCGCGCAATGCTGCAACGCTGCAGCAAACGCTGTTCACCAACGAAGCGGGCCAGGTCTACAACCTGGGGGAACTGGCGGCGCTGGGCACCAGCAACCCGCTGGTGCGCGGTGGCGAGTTGATGACCCGCATCCGGGGTGCCGAAGAGTACGCAGATCAGCGGGCGCATGTGGGCTTGTTTGTCACCTTGACGGCCCCCAGCCGCTTCCATCCCATCACGGTGGGCGGTGGAACACCCGTGCGCAATAAGAATTACAAGGGCGCAACGCCACGCGATGCGCAGTTGTGGCTGCGTGACAAGTGGACAAAACCCCGCGCAAGCCTGAACCGCCAAGACGTGCGCCCCTACGGCCTACGTGTTGCAGAGCCCCACCACGATGGCACCCCACATTGGCACGCTCTGTTCTGGGTGGAGACGGAAGCCCAAGCGGAGCTGTTGGAAGAGACCATTCGGCACTACTGGCTGAGCGATGGCGGTGACGAACCCGGCGCCAAGCAGAACCGCGTCAACATCAAGCGCATGGTGTCGGGTGGTGCTGCGGGCTATGTGGCTAAGTACATATCGAAATCTGTTGGCCACCATGCGCTGGCCGAGCATTACGACTTGGTGGACGGTGAGCTGATCGAAATGCGAATGACAGCCCCCGCACCTGATGGCGAGGCCG
>NZ_KE148531.1:14120-24243 GCF_000410635.1 Comamonas sp. B-9 | reverse complement strand
AGCGCCTGGCCGCCGCCGCCGAGGCGCTGGGCCGCAACCTGCACAGCCCGCCGATGGATGCGCGGGGCCCGCGCGAAGTGCAGCAGGCGGCCCAGGCCTTCAACGCGATGCAGCAAAAAATCAACGAAGGCCTGGCAGAGCGCACGCGCTTTTTGGCCGCTGTATCGCATGATCTGCGCTCGCCCATCACCCGGCTGCGCCTGCGCGCCGAAATGCTCGAGCCCGACGCCCTGCGCGCCAAGTTTCGCAAGGACCTCGAAGAGATGGAGCACATGGTTGCCTCCACCTTGGACATGCTCACCGGCGCCCATGCCAGCGGCCCGCGCCAGACCATGGACATCCATGCTTTGGTCCATGGCGTGGCCCAGGACATGCACGAGGCCAGCGGCCTGCCGGTCCCCGTCAGCGGCCGGGCGCTGCAGCCCTACACCGGCTACGCCCAAAGCCTGCGCCGGGGCCTGCACAACCTGGTGGAAAACGCACTGCGCTATGCCGGCGATGCGCAGCTGCACATCGACGACGATGGCCAGCAACTGCGCATCCACGTGCGCGACCATGGCCCCGGCATCCCCGCCGCACAGCGCGAACGGGTGCTGGAGCCCTACTACCGCATGGAGCCCTCCCGCAATGCCGCATCCGGCGGCGTGGGGCTGGGGCTATCGATTGCGCAGACGGTGGCGCAGGCCCATGGGGGCGAGCTGTTGCTGCGCGAGGCGGATGGGGGCGGGTTGGAGGCGGTGCTGGTGCTGCCTCGGGGGGCTGCTGCAGAAAGCACCGCTAGCGCACCGCACTAGGCGGGCGAGCTGGCTTATTTGCCAATACAAAAGCTCGAAAAAATCACCCCCAGCAAATCATCCGATGTGAACTCGCCGGTGATCGCATTGAGTGATTGCTGCGCCAGGCGCAGCTCTTCTGCCAGCAGGTCGAGGGCGGGGCTGTCCACATGCAGCTGGGCATGGGCGATGTCCAGGTGCTCTTCAACCTGTTGCAGCGCCTGCACATGGCGGGCGCGGGCGATGTAGGTGCCTTCGGCGGCGGGCTGCCAGCCGGCCATGGCCAGCAGCTGCTGGCGCAGGGTGTCGAGGCCCGCGCCGGTTTTGGCCGACAGCACCAGCGGGGCCTGCTCGCCCGCAGCGGCAGCAGCAGCCGGGGTGCTGAACTGGGCAGCAGCCTCGGCACTTTGGCGGTGCGCCTCGTCGGGGGTCAGTGCATCGGCCTTGTTCCAGACCTGCAGCACCGGCACATTGGCAGGCAGCTGCTGCTGCAAGGTGGCGGCAATCTCGCGGTCGGCCTGGGCATAGTCGGCCTGGGCCATGCGGGTCAGGTCGTGCAAGAAAAGTACGGCGTCGGCGGCGGCGATTTCTTCCCAGGCGCGGGCAATGCCGATGCGCTCGACCTCGTCACTGCTCTCGCGCAGGCCGGCGGTGTCGATCACATGCAGGGGCACGCCTTCGATCTGGATGGTTTGCGTGACCTTGTCGCGCGTAGTGCCGGCAATGGGGGTGACGATGGCCAGCTCGGCGCCAGCGAGCGCGTTGAGCAAGGAGCTTTTGCCGGCATTGGGCTGGCCGGCGATCACCACCTTGATGCCCTCGCGCAGCAAGGCGCCCTGGCGGGTGCGCTGCATGACAGCCTGCACGGTAGCGCGCAGCTGGTCCAGCTGGCCATAGGCATCGGCTTTTTGCAGAAAGTCGATTTCCTCTTCGGGGAAATCCAGGGTGGCCTCGACCAGCATGCGCAGGTGCACCAGCGCATCGCGCAGGCGGTGCACCTCTTGCGAGAAGGCACCAGTCAGCGAGCGGCTGGCGCTGCGCGCGGCCGCCTCGGTGCTGGCGTCGATCAAATCGGCAATCGCCTCGGCCTGGGCCAGGTCGATCTTGTCGTTGAGAAACGCGCGCTCGGTGAACTCCCCCGGCTCGGCCAGGCGCAGGCCCGGCAGCAGCGGCGTGCCACTATCAGCCTCCGCCTGCGCGGCTTCCAGGCAGCGGGCCAGCAGCAGCTGCAGCACCACCGGGCCGCCGTGGGCCTGCAGCTCCAGCACATCTTCGCCGGTGTAGCTGTGCGGCGCGGGAAAGTACAGCGCCAGCCCCTGGTCGATGGCCTGGCCGTCTGCTGCTTTAAAGGGCAGGTACGTGGCTTCGCGCGGCTTCAACGCCTTGCCGCAGAGGCGCTCGACCAGCGGCGCAATCGCCTTGCCCGATACGCGCACAATGCCCACCGCTCCGCGCCCGGGGGCAGTGGCAATGGCAACAATCGGATCGTGGTGGCGTGCAAGCATGGGCAGGTCTTTGGCGCGAGTGGAGCAAGCCCCACATTATCGGGCGACCAGGCCGGCGGCATGCCCGCCAGGCTATTGGCCTGGTTCACCGCACTTCGCACCGCCCCATGAAAAAAGCCTGCTGGCGCAGGCTTTGGGGTGGTTGGAGTGTGCAGCGAAGCGCTTACTTGACCGTGGTCCAGGCGGGGATGGGGCGCGCATCGGCGCGGTAGACGGTCTCGATGCCCTTGCGCATCGCCCAGGGGAAGATCTGGTGGTGCACGGGGATCGTGTAGAAGTTGTCCTTGGTCATCTTCAAGGCGTCGTTGATCAAGGCATCGCGCTTGGCCGTGTCGGTCTCGGTCTTCATCGCGTCGATCTTGGCGTCCAGCTCCTTGTCGGCAATGCGGCCGCCGTTGTAGACGCCGCCGCCCGCTGCGCCCTTGCTGTGGATCAGCGCGTCGAGCGAGTAGAGCGCATCAAAGGTCGCCACACCCCAGCCGAACAGGTAGGCGTTCGGGTCGGAGTTCATCACGCGGGTCACGAACTGCGCCATCGGCGTCGCCTGCAGGCTGGTCTTGATGCCGATGCGGGTCCACATCGCGGTGACGGCCTGGCAGATCGCCTCGTCGTTCACATAGCGGTCATTCGGGCATTCGAGCTTGAGGTTGAAGCCATTGGGGTAACCCGCTTCGGCCAGCAGCTTCTTGGCGCCTTCGACGTCGTACTTGGCGGCACGCTCTTCGAGCTCCTTGCTCCAGCCGTGCACCATCGGTGCCACCATCGTGCCGGCGGTGATCGACATGCCGCGCATCGTGCGCTTGTGCAGGCCGTCGGTGTCGATGGCCATGTACATGGCCTTGCGCACGCGCACATCCTTCATCGGGTTCTTGCCCGGGGTGCCAGCGCCTGGCAGCTCGTCGCGGAAGATGTCCAGACCCAGGTAGATGGTGCGGTTCTCGGTGCCCTCGAGCAGCTTCAACTCGGCGGTCTTCTTGATGCGGTCCTGGTCTTGCGGCGGCGGGTCGACCATGAAGTCGACCTGGTTGGAGATCAGTGCAGCGGTGCGGGTGGCGGCCGACTTGATGGGGGTGAAGACGATCTCGTCGACGTTGCCGGTGGGCTTGTCCCACCAGGCGGCGTTCTTCTTCAGGGTCAGCTTGACATCGGGCTGCCAGCTGACGGCGACAAAGGAGCCGGTGCCATTGGTATTGCGGCTGGAGTAGCTTTCTTCCTTGCCGGCGTAGTCCTGGGTCTTGACGGCGTTGTTCTTCTCGGCCCAGGCCTTGTTCATGATGCGTGCCTCGGTCAGCTCGCGCAGCAGGATGGGGTTGGGGCCCTTGAGGATCAGATCGACGGTGAAGTCATCGACCTTCTTGACTTCCTTGATGCTCTGGGTGGCGCTCATCATGTTCGATGGCGGGGTCATGATGCGGGTCAGCGAGAACACCACATCATCAGCGGTGAAGGCTGCGCCATCGTGGAATTTGACGCCCTTGCGCAGTTCAAAGCGCCACTGGGTGGGGCTCACCTCGGTCCACTTGGTGGCCAGTGCGGGCTCCAGCTGGAAGTCCTTGCCGTAGCGCACCAGCGGCTCATAGACCTGCTGCAGGAAAGCATGGGTGGTCTGGTGGTTCTGTGCGTGGGGGTCCAGGGTCAGGATGTCGTTGGCACCTGCCCAGCGCAAGGTGGCCGCCTGGGCCGCGCCTGCACAGACCAACACTGCCAGCGCCAGCGCGCTAGGTCGAAAAACCGATACTTTCGCCATACCTGAACCCCTATTTTGTTGAACACATTTTCAAACAACTCATGCTAACGAAAAAACGGTCGCTAATGCGACCGTTTGGGAGGTGTATCCGGGAATGCCCGCCTAGGCAATCCCTGCATTGACAAATGCTGGCTACTTGAACTTCGGCAGGTTGAACTGCGGTGGCACACCCATGCGGGTATTGATAATCCACTGCTGGGCAATCGACAGCAAGTTGTTGGTCAGCCAGTACAACACCAGACCGGCCGGGAAGAAGAAGAACATCACGCTGAACATCAGCGGCATGATCCACATCATCTTGGCTTGCATCGGATCGGGTGGTGCGGGGTTCAGCGCCGTCTGCAGCAGCGACGACAGGGTCATCAGCACGGGCAGGATGAAGAACGGATCGGGCACCGACAGGTCATGGATCCAGCCGATCCAGGGCGCGTTGCGGATTTCCACCGACGACAGCAGCACCCAGTACAGCGCGATGAACACGGGGATCTGGATCACGATCGGGAAGCAACCGCCCATGGGGTTGACCTTCTCTTCGCGGTAGATGCGCATCATCTCCTGCTGCATCTGCTGGGGCTTGTCCTTGAGGCGCTCACGCATCTCCATGATGCGGGGGTTGATCGCCTTCATCTTGGCCATCGATGCGTAGGCCTTGGCATTGAGCCAGTAGAACGCGATCTTCAGCAGCATCACCAGGGCCACAATCGACCAGCCCCAGTTGCCGATGAAGCCGTGCAGCTTGTCGAGCAGCCAGTACAGCGGCTTGGCCAGAATCGTCACCCAGCCGTAGTCCTTGACCAGTTCCAGGCCAGGGGCGATGGCTTCCAGCGTCTTTTCGATCTGCGGGCCCACGAACAGGCGCGCATCGATGGCCTTGCTCTGGCCGGGAGCGATCTCGCCCAGGTGGGTGATTTCGCCGACCGAGTACAGGTTGGTGCCGGCCTTGCGCACATAGATGTCGCGCTGCGTGCCCTGGGGCAGCAGCCAGGCGCTGGCAAAGTAGTGCTGCACCATGGCCACGTAGCCATTGTCGGCCGCCTTGTCCACGCTGTCGGTCTTGCCGTTTTCGATGTCCTTGAAGTCGACCTTGTGGTACTTCTTGGCTTCGGTGTAGACGGCCGGGCCGGTAAAGGTCGAGTAGAACGAGGATTCGCCAGCGGGCTTGTTGCCATCACGCGTCAGCTGCAGGTACAGCTGGGGGTTGACTGCGGCAGAGCCGGTGTTCACCACCTCTTGCTTCAGGCCAATCGCATAGTCGCCGCGCTTGAGGGTCCAGGTCTTGACCAGCTTGACGCCGCCCAGATCCGGCGACTCGAACACCACGTTCAGCTCGTTCTGGCCATCGGCCAGCTCGCGCGGACCGGGCTTGAGGGTCATCGCCGTCTTGTGGGTCGGGAAGTTGCCACCGATCAGACCGGTCTGGGCCACGTAGACGCGGTTGGCGCTCTCGTCGAGCAGCTTCACGGGCTTGGTCTTGTCGTCCTGGTCGGCGTACTTGAGCAGCTCGGCACCCACCAAGGATGCGCCTTCGCTGTCAAAGGTCAGGCGCAGCAGGTCGGAGGCCACGGTCAGCTTCTCGCGTGCAGCAGCAGGCGCTGCCGCATCTGCAGCAGCCGTGCCGGGCACGTTGCTGGCGTTCGCAGCAGCCGCAGGGCTGGCGGCGCTGGCAGCGGGCAGACCGTTGTCGGTGCTGACTGCATCTGCAGGCGCCTGGGCCGTCACCTCAGGTGTGGGGAAGAATGTGGGTTTGCGACCATTGTGGATTTGCCACTTGTCCCAGAGCAGGACCAGGGAGAAACCAAATATCACCCACAAGATGGTGCGGCGAATATCGTTCATGAAGACTTCTCAGAGGGGGAAGAGGATGAATCGGCGGGAGTCACCAGACGACTGAACCAGCGCGGATGCGCGGGGACCGGGTCATGGCCGCCCTCGCACCAGGGATGGCAGCGCACCAGGCGGCGCACCGTCAAATAGCTGCCCATGGCAGCACCGTGCTGTTCCAGCGCCTGCAATGAATAGGCAGAGCACGTGGGCTCGAACCGGCAGGCAGAACCTAGCCAAGGGCTCAGCAGCAGCCTGTAGCCGCGCACCAAACCCATGAGCAAGCGTTGCATCATACGCTAAGCACCTTGGCGCCTTCGCCGCGCTCGGCTTTGGCCGGCTGGCTGTTCTTGTGCGCCCGGGCAAACAGCTGCATCAGCTCGGCCCGCACCGCCTGCTTGAGCAGGTCGGAGCTGGGGCTGATGAACTGCTTGCGGTCGAATGTGCTGCGCAGGCGCACCACATGGGCGGCGGCAGGCAGCTGCGCCTCGTGCAGCGCAGCGACGGCATAGATCTGCCGCTTGATGGCGTTGCGGGTGACCGCGCGGCGCGCCCAGCGCTTGGGCACCATGGCACCCAGCCAGGCCGCCTCCAACGCAAAAAGAGCCTGTGCCCCAACCTTTGCAGGTGGGTCACCAGGCCCTGATGGGGCAGCGGCACTGCCCGAGGCGTCGGCAGACAACACCAGCCTGTGCAGCGCAAAGTGCGCTGTACGGGCGATGGTGCCGCCTGCCATGGCGGCTTGGAATTGAGGGCGAGTCTTAAGGCGATGCATAAGTGTCACCCACTGGTGCACTACCTGGCACCCGGAAGGTGCCCGTCACCCTGTCAGCCTTACAGGCCCAGACGCTTGCGGCCCTTGGCGCGGCGTGCGTTGATAACAGCGCGGCCACCCTTGGTCTTCATGCGGACGAGGAAACCGTGGGTACGGGCGCGGCGAACTTTGGAAGGTTGGTAAGTACGTTTCATGATGCAATTCCTAGAGAGGCTTGGTTCCGGTTTGTTGGCCGCTTGCATCCATAAATGAACACAAAAGCAACCAAGCTCAAGCCCTGCTCAAGCGCAACACCGGTGAAATAGTGCGGACCACCCCCATGGCAAGGGCACAAGGCCTGCTGCCAGCGCGGACGGACACGCGCGTAAAATTCGCCCTGACATGCAGGGAAACCGCAAATTATCGCAGTGTTTACTGTCCTTGGCAATTACTTGGCTTTGTCCTCGGTTTTTTCTGTAATATGCGCAGACTTTTGCCAAGTCTGCGGCCAGCCCATCGAGGAAACCCGAGCATGGGGTTTGTGCAGACCAGTCCGTTGTGTGGATAACTTTTGCACAAGCTACAATAGGCAGCCGATCAACCTTCCCCCTTATCCACAACAACAATAGCGTGGGGGATGAATCTTTCCGTGGGATAACAATGGATGAAGCCAGCCTGGGCCAAGGTTTGTGGCGTGCAGTTGTAGAGCAACTCGCCCAAGAAATGCCCGAGCAACAGTTCAACACCTGGATCAAGCCGCTGACCGCTGTCGTGTCGGACGACTTGTCCAAGGTCACGCTCTATGTGGCCAACCGTTTCAAGCTTGACTGGATTCGCGCCCAATACACCGGCCGCCTGGCCGCTATGCTGGAGGAAACCTACGGACAACCCGTGGCCATCGAGTTGGCCATTGCCCAGCGCGATGCCGCTGTGCGCACTGTCGTGCGCCCGCCGGTGCGCAGCGGGGGAGCGCTGGCCGCGTCGGCCCAGGGCAGCGGTACCTCGTCGGGCATGGGCCTGGGGCCGTCCTACGGGCCAGCGAGCCGCAACCCCGGCCAGGCTGCTGCCAACGCGGCCGAGCAGTACCGCAACAGCATCCAGATCAGCGACGCCAGCCCCGCGCCCCATGCAGGCCAGGCCAGCAGCGCCGAGGGCGATACCGGCAATGCAAGTGGCAACTTCCGCAACCGCCTGAACCCGGTGCTCACGTTTGACACGCTGGTCGAAGGTACTGCCAACCGCATGGCGCGCTCGGCGGCCATGCATGTGGCGGCGTCTCCCGGCCATCTGTACAACCCCTTGTTCATCTACGGCGGCGTCGGTCTGGGTAAGACCCACCTGGTGCATGCCGTGGGCAACAAGCTGCTGGCCGACAACCCGGACGCCAAAGTTCTCTACATCCACGCCGAGCAGTTCGTCTCGGATGTGGTCAAGTCCTACCAGCGCCGTACCTTTGACGAGTTCAAGGAGCGCTACCACTCGCTCGATCTGCTGCTGATTGACGATGTGCAGTTTTTCGCCAACAAGGACCGCACGCAGGAAGAGTTCTTCAACGCCTTTGAAGCGCTGCTGGCCAAGAAGAGCCACATCGTGATGACGTCCGACACCTATCCCAAGGGTCTGGCCAATATCCACGAGCGCCTGGTCTCGCGCTTTGACTCGGGCCTGACGGTGGCCATCGAGCCGCCCGAGCTGGAGATGCGCGTTGCCATTCTGATCAACAAGTCGCGCGTCGAAGGCACGGAGATGCCCGAGGAAGTGGCCTTCTTCGTGGCCAAGAACGTGCGCTCCAATGTGCGCGAGCTCGAAGGCGCGCTGCGCAAGATCCTCGCCTACTCGCGCTTCAACCAGAAGGAAATCTCCATCCAGCTGGCGCGCGAGGCGCTGCGCGATCTGCTGTCGATCCAGAACCGCCAGATCAGCGTGGAAAACATCCAAAAGACCGTGGCGGACTACTACAAGATCAAGGTCGCCGACATGTACAGCAAAAAGCGCCCGGCCAGCATTGCCCGTCCGCGCCAGATTGCCATGTACCTGGCCAAGGAGCTGACCCAGAAAAGCCTGCCCGAGATTGGCGAGCTTTTTGGCGGCCGCGACCACACCACCGTGCTGCACGCGGTGCGCAAGATCGGTGGCGAGCGCCAGCAATTGACCGAGCTGAACCAGCAATTGCACGTGCTGGAGCAGACCCTCAAGGGCTAGCCGATGGAATTTTTTGATTTCGCCAATTGCCTGCCTGCCGCAGGCACAATGGCAAATGGGACAGGTGCAGAGGGGGCTCCGTGCACAGCTGCCGTCCACAACAACACCGCAATTTGACAAGAGGTTGAAATGATTGTTCTGAAGGCCACACAAGACAAAGTCATCGCAGTACTGCAGTCGGTCGCCGGTATTGTCGAGCGGCGCCACACTTTGCCGATCCTGGCCAACGTGCTGATCCGCAAGACCGGCAATGCGCTGCAGCTGACCACCAGCGACCTGGAAATCCAGATCCGCACCACGGCCGAGCTGGGCGGTGACATGGGTGACTTCACCACCACCGTGGGCGCGCGCAAGCTGATCGACATCTTGAAGACCATGCCCAGCGACCAGACCGTGAGCCTGGAGACGCAGCAGTCCAAGATGATCCTCAAGGGCGGCAAGAGCCGCTTTACCTTGCAGACCCTGCCGGCGGAAGACTTCCCGCTGGTGCAGGAGGCGCCCTCGTTCGGCCCCGTGTTCAGCGTGCCGCAAAAGGTGCTCAAGGACCTGTTGGGCCAGGTCTCGTTCGCGATGGCCGTGCAGGATATCCGTTACTACCTGAACGGCATCCTGTTCGTGGCCGAAGGCAACACGCTGAGCCTGGTGGCTACCGACGGCCACCGCCTGGCCTTTGCCAGCGCCACCCTGGATGTGGAAGTGCCCAAGCAGGAAGTGATTCTGCCGCGCAAGACCGTGCTGGAGCTCCAGCGCCTGCTGTCGGACGCCAGCGGCGACAACCAGCCCGTCATCGAGATGCAGTTCGCCAGCAACCAGGCGCGCTTCACCTTTGCCGGCATGGAGTTCGTCACCAAGCTGGTCGAGGGCAAGTTCCCCGACTACAACCGCGTCATCCCGCGCAACCACCCCAACAGCATCACGCTGGGCCGCGCGCCACTGCTGGCCAGCATGCAGCGCACGGCCATCATGACCAGCGACAAGTTCAAGGGTGTGCGCCTGACCATCGAGCCCGGCACCTTGCGCATTGCAGCCAACAACGCCGAGCAGGAAGAGGCGGTGGATGAGCTCGACATCGACTACGGCGGCCCGGCCGTTGAAGTCGGCTTCAACGTCACCTACCTGATCGATGTGCTCTCCAACATGGGCCAGGACATGGTGCGCATCGACTTTGCCGACAACAACAACTCGGCGCTGATCACCAACCCGGAAAACGACACCTTCAAGTACGTGGTCATGCCGATGCGCATGTAAGCCACGCAGACGACCCGCGCGCCGGTTTGCAGCAGCAGGCCGGCGCAGCACCGAGATTTATTTGATTCAAAGA
>NZ_KE148531.1:3308-14110 GCF_000410635.1 Comamonas sp. B-9 | reverse complement strand
AGATTTATTTGATTCAAAGACAGGGCGGGGCGCCGCCCCCGCCAGTGCAGTACCAAGGCAGCTTCATGACCGCAGAAAACCAGCCGGAACAATCCCCCAGCACGCCAGGCCCCGATGCCAGCGGCTATGGCGAAGGCGCCATCCAGATCCTGGAAGGGCTGGAGGCTGTGCGCAAACGCCCGGGCATGTACATCGGCGATACCTCGGACGGCACCGGCCTGCACCACCTGGTGTTTGAAGTGGTGGACAACTCCATCGACGAGGCGCTGGCCGGCTATTGCGACGACATCCTGGTGACCATCCATGCCGACGGCTCGTTGTCGGTGGTGGACAACGGCCGCGGCATTCCCACCGGCGTGAAGATGGACGACAAGCACGAGCCCAAGCGCTCGGCCGCTGAAATCGCGCTGACCGAGCTGCACGCCGGCGGCAAGTTCAACCAGAACAGCTACAAGGTCTCGGGCGGTCTGCACGGCGTGGGCGTGTCCTGCGTGAACGCACTGTCCATCAAGCTCAAGCTCATCGTGCGCCGCGAAGGCCAGGTGCACCAGATCGACTTCTCGCGCGGCTTTGTGCAAAACCGCCTGGTCAAAGTGGTCGACGGCGTCGAAGTCTCGCCAATGCGCATTGTCGGCGCCACCGAGAAGCGCGGCACCGAAGTGCACTTTCTGCCCGACCAGGAAATCTTCAAGGAAAACTACGAGTTCCGCTACGAGATCCTGGCCAAGCGCCTGCGCGAGCTGTCCTTCCTGAACAATGGCGTGCGCATCCGTCTCAAGGACGAGCGCGATGGCAAGGAAGACGACTTCTCCGGCGCCGGCGGCGTGCAGGGCTTTGTCGAGTTCATCAACGGCACCAAGAAAGTGCTGCACCCCACCGTGTTCCACGCCGAAGGCAGCCGCCCGGCCGAAACCTATGGCGGCATCCCCGGCACCGAGATCGGTGTTGAAGTGGCCATGCAGTGGAACGACGGCTACAACGAGCAGGTGCTCTGCTTCACCAACAACATCCCCCAGCGCGATGGCGGCACCCATTTGACCGGCCTGCGCGCGGCGATGACCCGCGTCATCGGCAAGTACATCGCCGACCATGACCTGGCCAAGAAGGCCAAGGTCGAAGTCACCGGCGACGACATGCGCGAAGGCCTGTGCGCGGTGCTCAGCGTCAAGGTGCCCGAGCCCAAGTTCAGCAGCCAGACCAAGGACAAGCTGGTCTCCAGCGAAGTGCGCGCACCGGTTGAGGACATCGTCGGCAAGCTGCTGACCGAGTACCTCGAAGAAAAGCCCAACGACGCCAAGATCATCTGCAACAAGATCGTTGAAGCAGCCCGCGCCCGTGAAGCCGCCCGCAAGGCCCGTGAAATGACGCGCCGCAAAGGCGTGCTCGATGGCATGGGCCTGCCCGGCAAGCTGGCCGACTGCCAGGAAAAAGACCCGGCGCTGTCTGAAATCTACATCGTCGAGGGTGACTCCGCAGGCGGCTCGGCCAAGCAAGGGCGTGACCGCAAGTTCCAGGCCATCCTGCCGCTGCGCGGCAAGATCCTGAACGTGGAAAAAGCCCGCTACGAAAAGCTGCTCTCCAGCAGCGAAATCGTGACCCTGATCACCGCGCTGGGCACCGGCATCGGCAAGGTGAGCGAAGACTCGGGCAAGAGCAGCACCGACGACTACAACCTCGCCAAACTGCGTTACCACCGCATCATCATCATGACCGATGCGGACGTCGACGGCGCCCACATCCGCACCCTGCTGCTGACCTTCTTCTACCGCCAGATGCCCGATCTGGTCGAAGCCGGCCACATCTACATTGCGCAGCCGCCGCTGTACAAGGTCAAGAACGGCAAGGAAGAGCTGTACCTCAAGGACGGCCCTGCCCTCAACCAGTTCCTGCTGCGCGTGGCCCTGCAAGGCGCGAGCGTTAGCACCGGCGGTGCCAACCCGCGCACCATCGATGGGGAAGAGCTGGGCCGCCTGGCCGGCATGCACCTGGCCGCCGAAACCGTCATCGACCGCCTCTCGTCCTACCTGGACGCCGAAGCGCTGCGCGCCATTGCCGACGGCGTGCAGATTCGCCTCGACACGCTGGACGACGCCATGGTCTGCGCCCCGGTGCTCGAAGCCAAGCTGCGCGAGCTGACCACGACCGGCGTGCCCGCCGAGGTCACCGGTGAGCTGGACCCGCACACCGAAAAGCCGATCCTGCGCATCAGCCGCCACCACCACGGCAACATCAAAAGCTCCATCCTGACGCAAGAGTTTGTCGAAGGCCAGGACTACGCGGCCCTCGCCGCCGAAGCCCAGAACTTCCACGGCCTGCTCGCCGAAGGCGCCAAGGTCACCCGCGGCGAAGGCGAAAAAGCCAAGATGGAAAAAGTGACCGACTTCCGCCAGGCCATGCAGTGGCTCATCAGCGAAGCCGAACGCACCACCGCCCGCCAGCGCTACAAGGGCCTGGGCGAGATGAACCCCGAGCAGCTGTGGGAAACCACGATGGACCCCCAAGTCCGCAGCCTGCTGCAGGTCAAGGTCGGCGACGCCATCGAAGCCGACCGCGTCTTCACGATGCTGATGGGCGACGAGGTCGAGCCACGCCGCGACTTTATCGAGACCAATGCATTGCGGGCGGGGAATATTGATGTGTGATGGATGCTGTTCGTAGGGCGCCGTATTGTTTGCGACTCGCGACACAATTTTGCGACTGGATGCCACAAACCAAACGACTCACCTACCTTTAGGCGTTAAATGAAGACGCTTGGCATAGCCAGCAAAAAGAGCCCGGATTTTTCCGGGCTCTTTTTATATACCTTCTTCTATAGCTATAGTTTCTCATTGAGCGGTCCCCAGTCAAGGAGAGATACAGCTGCCTGGGCATTGTCTGCCCATGCCGGGCTAACGCGGCTCCCACGGTGTGCAAATCTTTGTCCACGAGTTTGACCAACATCACATAGCGCGTATGCCGCTCGACCAGCGTCGCAATCTGGCTGTAAGCATCACCGAACCACAGGGCGCCTTCCCAATGGCCTGGAACTGCACGAACTTCTATGCAGGCTGGGCGTTCGCTGATAGGCCATGGATCGGAGTTTTCTGGGTGTAGTGCCTTGAGCGACGCATGCCTCTGGTTCGGCGCAAGTGCTCCAGGAGCTCCTTCTTCAAAGCACCACGTGGTTGGACGAATAGCGTGCGGTAGATGGCTTCATGAGACACCTGCAACTCCTTTTGGTCCGGATACGTTCGCTTGAGCCATCCCGCTATTGGTTCGGGTGACCACAGACCTTGCAATTTAACCGCCACCATCTGAGCCAGTGCAGGGTTACGTGCCAATTTGCATGCCTTGGGGCGATGAGCACGCTCCCAGGCTACAGCATCGGCCTTAGCCGCTCGGTAGCAAGTCCTGCCGTCATTGCGCAGCCGCTCGCGACTGATGGTGGAGGCAACTCGTCTCAAGCGCCTGGCGATGCAGCGAATCGATTCGCCAACAGCCAATGCTTGGTGTGCGGCCGGTCAAAAAGCTTGACGATCTCGGACGAGGTATCGCCTGTTTTCCAGCGATCCCACATCACCGTTTTCTGAGCTTCGGTGTAGTAAATCCGCAATCTTTGCTTCATACAAACACTTCTTCAGCCTTAGGCAAATATTTTATTGCAGTGTTATGCTGTTCCTATTTTCTACTCCATACAGATCAATTATAAATAATGCAAATAAAGCAGTTAATAAAACTAATGCCTTCCCTTTTATTGGGCGTAACTCTGATAGGAAATGTATTAGCAAAAGAAGTCGCCGCGCCGATCCTGCTTCACCCGAGCACAGCGTCAGAGGCTGTCGCCATAGCTGCTTATAAAGGGATGCCGGCTGAGAATTTCAGCAAAATGGTGAGTACCGCTTTCGAAAACGCAGGCTTCTCATCGCGTACTTCTGAACGAATGAAAGATGGCACGGTGCGTTACACCTTCGCCTACCCTGTGGCAATGGAAGGACAGGTCAAGAATATCGAAGTAGTGCTCAGGACGGATGAAAATATCGACAAGAAGGGGCGGTGTGCGACTTGTTTTCTGCGAACGACGGTGTTGACAGACTTTGCTCATCTGCAACAGGCTCCCTGGATGCTTCAGTATGCAGTGAATCGGCAGGTCCTTCCTGCCATCGATCAAGCCTATGCGAGCATTCAGCAAGATGGGCAGGCATTTATGGATGGCAGTCTAGGGTTCGATTACAAGAACCAGTGGCAAGGTGAGAAGAACCTCTATGAGAACTCGTTCGTCGGTATTGAGCAGACCAGCTTGAAATCTACGGTCATTGACGCCTATCGGGCTGCGGGATTCATATTTCAAGGCGATATTAGGAAAGACCTCAGGGTTTCCGATTTGGTCTTTTCCTTTCCTGTGGATCCCGATCAGGCCGAAGGTGTTGTCTACAAAATTAGCCTTGCGAGCCAACTTGATGCAAGTGATCGCTGCTATCCCTGTGAAATTACCGAAGTCTACGATCCATACCAAAAGCTTCCCGCTGCAGGCCTGTCCGGAATGTCCAAGCGGCTCACACTTGAATCACGTTTTGCAGCCTCCCGCGCACTAGCGCTGGAGAAACTCAAGAACAGCACTGCGCAATTCCTCCGTGCAGGAACCATGTTCACCATGCCTCCCAAGCCTGCACCGCTCGGGTCACCTCGGCCACATATCAGGCCGATGACAGTTACATGAATACTTTGGCCCAGAAACGGGCCGCCCGCACTGGATTGCTGGGCCAGCATGCCTGGTTTGATGGCACCTTCATCGTGGGTACGCTGGGGCTAGCTCTCGGCCTGGCAGGCATCGCATCCGTCTCTCCTGCGATGCTGATCGCCGTTGTACTGATCGATACCTGGCTTTTCGCCAATCCCCATGTGGTGGCGACCTTCACCCGTATCGGTGCCAGTTTGGCCCACGTTCGACGATATCGTTTTCTGATCTTCGGGTTACCCGTGATCGTGCTCGGCGGTGTGGTGGCCACGGCACTAGCGTATGAGATTAGCGGACTATTCACGCTCTATTTCATCGCTCAGAGCTATCACGTCGCGCGGCAATCCTTCGGTATCGCCAGGGCTTATCGACGGGCAGGGTCGACGCAACCGTTTCAAGCGGATCGACTGTCCGAAACCCTGATCTATATGGTTGCAGCCTGGGGACTACTTGCCCGCTGCGCCGAGTCTCCCACAACTTTTCTTGAGTACCCCATTGAACTTCCGGCTGTGCCTACACCGGTGGCCGACGTCGCAGGAGTAGCCACCATCGTGTGCGGCGCATGGTGGTTGTGGCGGCTTGCACATAAGGCCCTGGCTCGCGAGATCGATTGGCGTCACGATGGGTTTGTGGCATCGCACGTGTGTGCCAATCTCGCAGCTTACATCTGGATCACCGACATAACCCTTGGCTGGCTGGTGATCAACCTCTGGCACAACCTGCAGTACTTACAGTTCGTCTGGGCGCAGAACATCCGGCGCGACGCTGAGAAAAGCAGCGAAAGGATCTCAACAACGCTGCTCTGGAAGAGTGCCCGGCAATACATCTGCCATTGTCTGCTACTGGGAGCCCTACTCTATTGGGCCGTAGACTGGGTTGGGACACAGTTGCTTTGGCTGGGACTTCCCACTGTGCTCATCGCACACTTCACACTGAATTTTCATCACTACCTGGTTGATGGCGTGATCTGGAAACAACACCGCGCTCCCTCACCCTGTTCAGCCGCCGCAAGAGGCTAATCGCTGCAAAGCAAGGGATGCCGACAAAAATTTGGATTATCGACAGATAGTTGTTGCATCAAGCCTACCAACAGACACCGCCGATCTGAACGATTGGTCAGAGAGACCGCTGGTGTTTCCCTTGCCAAACGCCACACAGTTCCGCCAAGTGACGCAGTCCAGTGTGGTCGATGCCGGTGTCGCGCTGGGCTTGGCTGCCGGCCTGGCGGGCCGTATTCTGGACGAGACACGTGCCCATATCGAAAAGGCCGCTGCAGAGCTGTTGAACGACGATGTACCGCACATCCAGGGCAACCCACAACACCTGCGCGTCGCCCTCGCCATGCGCCATATCGTGATGGCAGAGATGCTGAAGCGGCTGAGGTAAGCGGACGCGGCAAGCACCGAATGCGGCCCGTCATCCTGCAAGTCTGTCAGCAACCGCTCATAAAAACACTAGCTTCATCCCATAAAAACGCCCGGCATCGCCGGGCGTTCCACATTACTTGCGCAATGCTAGCCAGATCAATGCTGGCGGCTTCTGACATTGGCCGCCGCAAAGCCCAACAGCAGGAGCGCCATCAGCACCAGCATGGCGTTGCCGAGGCCGGGCACGGCCTTGACGGAGCCGCCCACATCGCCCGTCGTCGCCTTCAACGGCGTGGTAACGACAATGCTCACCACGCCATTGGCAATGGTCACTGCAGGATTGTTCTGGTAGCTCGATGCCTCCCAGGTGAATCCGCCAGGAGCTGCCGGCATGGGGCCTGTCGCAGTCGCCGTGCAGCTGGCAGCCGCGGGCAGGCTGCTGATGACAGCGGGCACGCTGGTGCCATGGGTCACGGTGATCGCCAAGGAGAAGCTGCCATCGGCGCCGCAGTTCAGCGAAAAATTGAATACCCCATTGACCTGCGCAATCCCATCGGCCGGGCCGGTAAACAACTGGCTCAGATCCAGGCTGCCGGTCTGGCGCTGCAGGGCATTGGTCACGCTGACGGCCACTGGTGCCGATGCCAGCGTTGCGGTGGGGCTGGGGCTGATGACGGGCGTGCCGGTCCAGAGGTAGCCTGCGGGCGCAGCAGGTGGCGCGTTCTCTGTCACCGTGCAGGCATCACCGTCGTAGAAGCTCAAAGCAGCACTGCTGGCGCTGCTGCTGCCAGCGGCAACGGTGGCAGACCAGTTTTGCGGCGCTTGTGCGCCACAGGTGACGGTGCCGCTGAAGGTGAGCGGAGCGGGCAGGCCACTGGGCGACAGACCCGTGATGGTTTTGCTGACCGTCACCGCTGCGCTGGTGTTGAAGATCTGGAGATTGACCGAGCTGCTGTTGGACGAGGTCACCGGATCCACGACACCAGAAGGTGCGGCGGCATAGGCCACGTTGGGATAGGTTCCGGGGATGTTTCCAGCGGTACCTACGATGGTGAATCGCACTTGGCCGCCATTCCCAATCGCCGCAATGCTGCTGCTGACGGTGCGCGTAGCAGCGTCATAGTTGACGGGGCCGCAGGTGCCCGGCGCCACTTCAACCGCACAGCTTGCGCTGGCGTAGACAAAGCCATTGGGCAGCGGATCGGAAAACGCCACGTTGCTGACATCGGCAGGACCGGCGTTCACCACGCTGACGGTGTAGGTCACCGTCTCTCCGGCCTGGACGGTGACTGGCGCTACCGTCTTGTTGGTGGAGATATCCGCGCATACAAACGGCTGCTCCACCAGGATTTCGTCATTGGATCGCTCGGGGTCGGTGACGCCGACCGGTGCAGAGACCCGAAAGTTATTCTGAATGGTCCCGTTGGCAGAGGTGCAAGCGCTCGTCATGTTGGCCACCATCGTGTAGGTGATGGTGACGGCACCGCCTGATGGCAAGCTGGGCACGGTGGTCTGGAACAGATAGCCCGCGCTACCGACCTGGCCGCTGTAGTTCTGGAAAACGCCGTTGTCGGGACAAACCGCGCCATTGGTCGCCGTGCAGCCGGCAAAGCTATAGGCGGCATTGAGCTGGACGCCCGCACCGTAGGCATAGGGGAAATCCAACATGGACGCCCCATCGGCCGCTGCCGGGCCGTTGTTCGTCAAGGTCATCGTGTAGGTGACTGGCTGGCCAGCGACAAAGATATCGGTACTTTGCGTTTTGGTCGCGACCAGGTCAGCCTGTGGGCAATCCGCTGTGGCATCGACGGTTTGTTCCACTTCGGCGCGATTGTTGGATGCATTGGAGTCCGTGACACCCGGTGGCAGTCCCCGTGTCTGAAACACATTCTGCAAAGGCCCGGAGGGCAAGCCGCATCGCAAGGGCGCATCCGCCACCATCGTGTAGGTGATGGTGATCGTGCCTCCTGATGGCAGCGCCGGTACCGACGTATTGAACAAATAGCCCGCGCTTCCCACCAGCCCCGAGTAATTCTGGAATGCGCCAGCGTCCGGACAGACAGCGCCATTGGCCGCCACACAGCTCCCAAAGCTGTAAGCCGCATTCACGTTGGCAGCAGCCGTGCCGCCGTAGCCATAAGGGAAATCCTCGATCAAGACGCCATCCGCAGCGGTGGGGCCGTTGTTGGTCAGCGTCATGACGTAGGTCACCGGCTGGCCAGGGACAAAATCGTCAGCGCTTTGCGTTTTGGTCACTTCCAGGTCCGCCTCCGGACAGGCGGCCGTCGCAGCTACTGCCTGCTCCACTTCTGCGCGGTTATTGGTCGGATCGGGGTCGATGACGCTGGCGGGCATGCCTCGGGTCTGGAACACGTTCTGCAGTGCGCCTGCCGTCAAGCCGCACATCGATGGCGCTGTCGCGACCATCGTGTAGGTGATGGTGATGGCACCGCCCGATGGCAAACGGGGAACCGCGGTATTGAACAAATAGCCTGCGCTTCCTACCTGACCGCTGTAGTTCTGAAATGCACCGGTGTCCGGGCACACGGCACCGTTCACTGCGCTGCAACCGCCAAACGTGTAACTGGCATTCACGCGGGCCGCAGAGCTGCCGCTGTTTCCGTAGGGGAAGTCCTCCATCATCGTGCCATCCGCTGCCGCAGGGCCGTTGTTGGTCAGCGTCATGACATAGGTCACCGTCTGGCCAGAGACAAAACTCTGAGCGCTCTGCGATTTGCTGACCACCAGATCGGCACCATAGTTCATCGCCGTGCTCACCGAACTCGTATTGGACTCGGGCATGGGATCGGTGACGCCCGCAGGAGGGCTCACCGTCGATGTATTGGTGAGCGAGCTCGGCCCTGAGACTGCAAAATTCCCCAAGATCTCAATCGTCACCTTCCCCAGTGCGGGAAACGTGGGCAGGACGCCGGAGACCGCGCTGTTGTCCGCCACGATGCTGGCAGGGCACGACGCCCCATTCGTGGCGGCAACACAGGAGGCCGAAACATTCACCACGCCGGGCGGCAGGGTGTCCAAAAAGCTGGCGTTGTTGGCCGCATTGGGCCCATTGTTGTCCAGCACCAGCGTGTAGCTGAATGCACCACCGCCGGCTGCCGTGGCCGGCCCTGACTTCACGATCTGCAGGTCGGCGGTCTGGCCCCAGGCAATCACGGAAATGGGCAGCAACGCAAGGATCGCCCCCAGCTTTCGCAGAAGGCTGCTGAAGTAGTTGTTTGTCATATCTGGATATCCCGTTGGATCTTTCTGAGCCCGCCAGCCGCTCCAAGCCGGATGCGTTCGGGTGTGCATTTACCAAAAAAATGAGCTATTTGGCAAATGTATACACGGCCGTAGATATCTGCAAATAATGTTAACAAATGTTTATTTGCTCTACAAAACGACTCCATTGCAGGGCGATCCTGGAATGCAGGCCGCACCCGGTGCGGGCGATGCCGTCTTGGTTCTTGGCAAGGGATAGATCCAGAACAGGGCAACCTGGGCACAGGGCTTAGGCGCGACAATTAGAATGATTCTTATTTTCGTCACTAGCCCCCTGCCTGCAGGGACTGCCGCCGGCCCTCCGCCCCCTCCATGCTTGAGCGCTTCTACCGCGAACTGCTGAACTTTCTCCACCGCCAGGTGGGCGACCGCGATGCGGCGGCGGACCTGGCGCAGGAGAGCTATGCACGGGTGCTGGCAGCACAGCGCTCGGGGCCGCCGGTGATGGATGGTCGGGCGCTGCTGTACCGCACCGCGCGCAACCTGGTGATTGACCAGCACCGCCGTGACGCGCTGCGGCGCCATGACAGCCTGGACGAGGTGGCGGCATCCGATGAGCCGCCCGCGCCCCAGCATCTGCAACCCGAGGAGGCCCTGGTGCGACAGCAGACCGTGCATGGCTATGTGCAGGTGATCGAGAGCCTGCCGCCGCGCTGCCGCGAGGCCTTTGTGCTGCATGTCATCGATGGCCTGCCGCAGGCCGAGATCGCAGCGCGCATGCGCATATCGGTTAGCATGGTTGAGAAGCATGTGGTGCGCGGCACCCTGGCCTGCAAACGGCATGGGCAGGGGCCTGGCGCTTAGTGTGCACCGCTTCAATCGCCTCCTCCTCACCGCCCCTCTCGCTCCATTCCCTCCCGATTTTTCTGCGCATGTCCAGCACCTCTTCATCCTTCAACCACAGCCCGGGTGACTTGCCCGAAGGGATGGCTGCGGACGAGGCCAACGATGTGGACGCGCTGGAGCACGAGGCCGCAACCTGGGCGGTGCGCTGCAACGCCGGGCTGGATGCGCAGGGCCAGGCGGCCTTGCAGGCCTGGCTGGCGGCTGACCCGCGCCATGGGCCCGCGCTGCATGCGATGCGCGCCAGCATCGCGGGCGTGCAAAGCCTGCCAGCCCACGACCTGGCCCGGCTGCGCGCCGGCCTGCCCCAGCGTGATGCACAGACGCATACCCCGCGCCCGCGCTTTTGGCAATCCTGGCTGCGCCCCGTGCTGCCCTATGCCGCCACGGCCCTGGTGGCAGCGGCCGTTGTGGGTGCGGGCTGGTTTGGCTGGGGGGGGCAACCCAGCTTTCAGCAAAACTATGCCTCGCAGCGTGGCCAGCAGCTGATGGTCACCTTGCCCGATGACGCGGCCTCCGGCAGCACCGTGCAGCTCGATACCGACACGCACCTGACCGCCAGGCTCTACCGCCACCGGCGCGAGGTGGCGCTGGCC
>NZ_KE148531.1:0-3286 GCF_000410635.1 Comamonas sp. B-9 | reverse complement strand
GTGCATGCCGACCCGGGCCGGCCCTTCCAGGTGCTGGCGGGCGATCTGCGCATCACCGTGGTCGGCACGCGCTTTTCGGTACGCCATACGGCGCAGGGCGTGGGCGCGGGCCACACCCAGGTGGCGGTGGAAGAAGGCCGGGTGAAGGTGGAGCGGCTGCAGCGCGATGCGGACCAGACCGACAAGGCGCCGGCCATGGTGCTGCTGACGGCCGGCCAGATGCTGGAAGACAGCAACGCGCAAGACGCGGGCCTGGGCACCGTCACCGAGGTGGCGCCCGCCGCCGTGGCCCAGTGGCGCAGCGGTCGGCTGAGCTTTAACCGCACGCCCCTCGCCCAGGCCTTGGCCGAGTTTGAGCGCTATGGCCCCACTGGCCTGGTGGTGCGCGACCCGGCCGTCGCCGCCCTGCCGGTGGGCGGCAGCTATGGTTTGAACCAGCACCAGCGCTTTGCGGAATTTTTGCCGCACCTGCTGCCGGTGCGCCTGGTCAAACGCGATGGCGTCACGGAAATCGTCGCCCGCTAAACGTCACGGACCAGGCCCTGGGTCCTTCGTTGCCAACCCTTGCCGTACTTCCGTAATGTCTGAGCCTTTGGGCGTCGTCTCATCCACCAAGCTTCGGTTTGCCGGGCCGTGTGAGCGCCTCAAAAATTATTCAAAATTTTTTTCCTCGGGACCTGCGGATTCCTGGCGCAGCTGCGTCTACAGGGGGTGGCAGCGCTGTGCGCAGCGCAACAGCCGTTTCCCTTTACCGATCCAGGAGTCCCTTGCATGCTGCGCACCGCGCCCCTTTTTCGCTCTCGCCCCACGCCCCTTGCCATGGCCGCCGCACTGGCGCTGGGTATCGCCGCTGTCCAGCCGCTGACGGCGCATGCGCAAACGGCAGCATCGTCGCAGGAGGGGGCCCGCAGCTTCGCGATTGCAGCGCAGCCGCTGGCCCAGGCGCTCAATGAGCTGGCACGCCAGGGCGATCTGCAGCTGGGCTTTCCGGCGGGGCTGGTCGCTGGCAAGACGGCGCCTGCCGTCTCGGGCCACTTCACGCCGCAGCAGGCGCTGGACCGTCTGCTGGCCGGCAGCGGCCTGCAGGGCGCGGTCAAAGACCGTGCGGTGCTGGTGCGGCCTGCACCCCCTGCGCCATCGGGCGATCCAGCAGGCACGGTGGTGCTGCCCACCGTGTCGGTCACGGCAGCAGCCATTGAAGCCCTGCCCGGCCCCTATGCCGGCGGCCAGGTGGCGCGTGGCGGCAAGGTCGGCCTCTTGGGCAACCGCGATGTGATGGATACGCCCTTCAGCACCACCCAGTACACCGCCAAGCTGGTGGACGACCAGCAGGCGCAGACCATTGGCGATGTGCTGGTCAACGACCCCTCGGTGCGCAACACCTACGGGCGCAATGCGGGCCGCGAAGAGTTCAACATCCGTGGCTTTACCGTCTTCAACTACGACGTGTCGTACAACGGCCTGTATGGCCTGTCACCGCGCAATGCGGCCTCGCTGATCGGCGTGGAGCGGGTAGAGGTGCTGCGTGGCCCCAGCGCGCTGCTCAACGGCATGGCGCCCGCTGGCTCGGTGGGCGGCGGCATCAACCTGGTGCCCAAGCGTGCCGGCGCCACGCCGCTCAACCGTGTGACGGCCTCGTACGCGCAAGACAGCCAGTTTGGCGTGCATGCCGACTTTGGCCGCCGCTTTGGCGCCGACCAGGAATGGGGTGTGCGCCTCAACGTCGCCAAGCGCTCGGGCGATACGCCCATCCATGGCGCCAGCGAGCGCGTCGATGCCTTGGCGCTGGGCCTGGACTACCAGGGGGAGCGCGTGCGGCTGGAGGCCGACATCAACTACCAAAAGCGCGTCACCCATGGCCGCAGCAGCCTGCTGTTCCCACCGTCGGAAGGCACGCCGATTGCCGCAGCGCCCGACAACAGGACCAATTTCCAACCGTCCTGGAGCTACTGGGATGCCAAGGAGCGCGCCGCCATCGTGCGCGGCGAGGTGGACATCAGCCCCAACCTGACGGCCTACGGCGCGCTGGGTGCGATGGGCTATGACTTTGACAGCCTGCAGACCACGTCGCAACTGCAGGATGCGCAAGGCACACTGATGGCCCGGCCCTACCGCCTGAAGGAAGCCGTAAACACCCGCACTGCCGAAGTAGGGCTGAAGGGCAAGCTGCAGACCGGCAGCCTGGGCCACGAATGGGTGCTGAGCACCAGCGGCTATGCGCAAGACAATGGCCTGCTGCGCCAAAACGGCACGGTCTATGCGTCGAGCATCTACAACCCAGCCGACATTGCCAAGCCCTCGATCAGCATCGGCTCCAACCTGCCCCGCACCGGCGAGACGCGCATGACCAGCGTGGCGCTGGCCGACACCCTCTCCACGGCCGACAAGCGCTGGCAGCTGACCCTGGGCGCGCGCCACCAGGAGGTGCGCACCCGCACCTTCAACGGCACATCGGGCGCGGAAACGGCGCGCTACGACAAGTCGGCGATCACGCCGATGGCGGCGCTGCTGTTCAAACCCACACCAGGCATCTCGCTGTACGGCAACTACATCGAGGGCCTGTCCCAGGGCTCGACCGCGCCCGAAGGCACGGCCAATGCCGGCGAGATCTTTCCGCCCGCCAAATCCAGGCAGCTGGAGCTGGGTGCCAAGTTCGACACCGGCAACTTTGTCACCACGGCCAGCCTGTTCCAGATCAGCCGGCCCAGCAGCTTGCTCGATGCCTCCACCACGCCCTCCAGCTTCCGCATGGATGGCGAGCAGCGCAACCGGGGCCTGGAGATCGTCACCCAGGGCGAGGTGCGCCGGGGCCTGCGCCTGCTGACCGGCGTGGCCTTTACCCAGGGCAAGCTGACCAAGACCGAGGATGGCCTCAACGATGGCCGCACGGCCCCCGCCACGCCCAAGGTGCAGATCAATATTGGCGGCGAATGGGACACTGCCTTGGTGCCCGGCCTGACCTTGACCGCCCGCGCGCTGCACACCAGCAGCCAGTATGTGGATGTGGCCAACAGCCAGCAACTACCCTCTTGGAACCGCTTTGACCTGGGCGCGCGCTACCGCTTCACCACAGGCAATACGCCGGTCACCCTGCGCCTGACGGTCGAGAACCTGATGAACAAGAACTACTGGCAATCCGCCGCGCGTGAAGGCCTGACCATGGGCGCGCCCCGCACCGTGCTGCTGTCGGCATCGACGGAGTTCTGATTGCGCGCTGACCAGGCGGCGCGCGCCACCCGGCCCCGCAGGCCTGCGGCGGGCTGGGCGGTGGCATCGCGCCTGCTCG
>NZ_KE148530.1:18898-19191 GCF_000410635.1 Comamonas sp. B-9 | reverse complement strand
AGCGGCCGTGGCGCTTGGCTGCGCCTTGTCATGCGCCAGGTTGCGGCGCAGCTGGGCGATGGCATCGGCGGGCACGGCATCGATCGCGCGCCAGTGCTGCTCCCACTGCACATAGGCGGCGCGGTGCGCGGCATCGGCCGCCAGCCACTGCTGCAAGGCCTGCTCGTCCGCCGTGCTCCAGCTCTCGCGCTGGCGCCGGACAAACCAGTCCAGCACCTGCAGGCGCAGGCCGGCGGTGTTGTCTGGTGGCAGGGGCGATGCGTTCATCTCGTGGTCAATTCTGGAGTCGGAGG
>NZ_KE148530.1:6046-18769 GCF_000410635.1 Comamonas sp. B-9 | reverse complement strand
CGACGGTGCGGGTGGAGATGCCCATGTGCTCGGCGATCTGGGCATAGCTCAGGCCGTCGAACTTGTAGAGCATAAAGGCTTCGCGGCAGCGCGGAGGCAATTGGTCGATGGTGGCGACCAGGGCCGCCAGACCTTCGCGCGAGGCCAGGATGGTCTCGGGCTCCAGGGTGCGCGGGCCCGGCAGGTGCTCCAGCGCCGACTCATCGCCGGCTGCGGGCGCTGCGGTCTCCAGCTCGGCGCGAATGCTGCTGCGCCGGTGCTGGTCGATGACCAGGTTGCGGGCGGTGCGGTAGAGCAGCGCGCGCGGGTCTTGCACGGCCTGGCCGGTCTGCTGGGCCGCCAGCACGCGGGCATAGCTCTCCTGGGCCAGATCGGCCGCCGTGTCGCGGTCCTGTACCGATCGGGACAGAAAGTTCAGCAGTTCGCGGTAGTAGCGCTCAAACACCAGGCGGCCGTTGCAAAAAGGGGAAGAGGGGACTTCGCAACCGGTGGACGCCGTCGCCGTGGCCAGGGACGCGGCCCTGCCATATACGCAAATGGGAATTGTTATCATTATCGCTGATTGCTGGCCCCGTTTCACCAATGCCGCTGGGCTTGGAGGGAGAAGGCGCGCGCTTGCCCCAAGGCTGGATTTGCGCTTCCAGCCACATGCAGACCTTCCGCTGGCACTGCTTGCTGCGCGGGTGATGGCGCCTGGCAGATCGGCGCATGCGCCGATGGATCGCCCCTTCATGGCAGGCCAGCCTTGCGTATTTCAGCACAAGCCCAGAACGCCAGGTTCGCGCCAGGCCAGCCCCACCCCGTGGCCAGACTGAAGCGCCGGCCGAAGTCTATGCCTAGTGTTTTTACCAGTGCGTAAAACTTTAATCGGGCATTTAATGGTTCCCTAAGTGCTGCGGCAACAGCAGCACAGGACAGATAAAACACCCACGATGAGGGCCTGATGAACCCTCCCTGGTTGGTGCAGCTTTGGCGGTGAATGGGATGGCGCGGCCATGCCATTTGCCGGACCCGTTGTAGATGCAGTGGCGCGGTCGCAGGCGGCATGGTGATGGAGCCGTTCGCACTCGCGCTGGTAACCCAGTCGAGGAGGATGAGTCATGAACGGACCCACAGGATGCGGTGTGCGCGCAGGACGGCTTGGCGCGCAACAATATGCCGATAACTTTTCAGATGCGCACCCGCCGCTGACATGGGCGCAGGCATCGATCGAGGCCGAGCGCTGTTACTACTGCTACGACGCGCCCTGCGCCACGGCCTGCCCCACCAGCATCGATGTGCCCAGCTTCATTGCCCGCATTGCGCAGGACAACATCCGGGGCGCGGCCAAGACCATTCTCGAATCGAACCCGCTGGGCGGCATGTGCGCCCGGGTGTGCCCGACCGAGGTGCTGTGCGAGCAGGCCTGCGTGCGCAACACCAATGAGGACAAACCGGTGGAGATTGGCGCGCTGCAGCGCTATGCCACCGACCGCTTCATGGCAGCGGGCGGGGCGCCGCTGTTCCAACGCGCCGAGCCCACCGGCAAGAAAGTGGCCGTTGTGGGTGCGGGCCCGGCCGGGCTCGCCTGCGCACACCTGCTGGCCTTGCAGGGCCATGATGTCAGCCTGCTCGATGCCAAACCCAAGCTTGGCGGCTTGAACGAGTACGGCCTGGCCAGCTACAAGACCACCGATGATTTTGCACAGCGTGAAATTGACTGGCTGCTGTCGGTGGGTAGCATTGCCCCGCGCAACAACCAGCGGCTGGGCCGCGACTTCACCCTGGACAGCCTGCTGGCCAGCCATGATGCGGTGTTTCTGGGCCTGGGCCTGGCAGGGGTCAATGACCTGGGCATTGCCGAGCCGGCGGCCCAGGGCCTGCGCAATGCGGTCGATTTCATTGCCGACATCCGCCAGGCTCCGGACAAATCCACCGTAGCTGTGGGCCGGCGTGTGGTGGTGATTGGCGGTGGTATGACGGCCGTGGATGCGGCCGTACAGGCGCGCTTGCTGGGCGCAGAAGAAGTCACCATCGTCTACCGGCGCGGCCAGGATGCGATGTCGGCCTCCGCAGTGGAGCAGCAATGGGCGCAGACCCATGGTGTGACGATCCGGCTGTGGGCGGCGCCGCAAGAGGTGCTGGTGGACAACGGTGCCGTCAGCGGCATCCGCCTGGCCGCCACGCAGCAGGTCGATGGCAAGCTGCAAACCACCGGCGAGACCGAGGTGCTGGCGGCCGACATGGTGCTCAAAGCCATCGGCCAGAGCTATATCGCCCAGCCCGCCGGCGCGCGTATCGCCCTCAAGGCCGGGCGAATCGAGACGGACGAAGACGGTCAGACCAGCCTGGAGCGGGTCTGGGCGGGGGGCGACTGCCGCTGGGGCGGCCGAGACCTGACGGTGGAAGCCGTAGAGCACGGCAAACGCGCCGCAGCGGCCATGCACCGCATGTTGATGCGCGAAGTGGGTGTCAGCGCCTAAGCGCACGCCCAGCCCTTTATCCACCGAACCAAGGAGTCGCCATGGCCGATATTCGCAGCAATTTTCTGGGCATCCGCAGCCCCAACCCTTTCTGGCTGGCCTCTGCGCCGCCGACCGACAAGGAGATCAACGTCACCCGCGCCTACGAGGCGGGCTGGGGCGGTGTGGTCTGGAAGACGCTGGGCGAGGACCCGCATGTGGTCAACGTCAACGGGCCGCGTTACTCCACCTTGATGTCGCAGGACCGGCGCGTCATGGGGCTGAACAATATCGAGCTGATCACCGACCGTCCCTTGCAGATCAACCTGGAGGAGATGACCCGGGTGAAGCGGGCCTGGCCCGACCGCGCGCTGATCGCCTCGCTGATGGTGCCCTGCGTCGAAGAGAGCTGGAAGCGCATCCTGCCGATGGTGGAGGACACGGGCGCCGATGGCATTGAGCTGAACTTTGGCTGCCCGCACGGCATGAGCGAGCGCGGCATGGGCGCTGCCGTGGGCCAGGTGCCCGAGTACATCCAGATGGTCACCGAATGGTGCAAGCACTACAGCCGGCTGCCGGTGATTGTGAAGCTCACGCCCAACATCACCGATGTGCGCTTTCCGGCGCGCGCGGCCAAGGCGGGCGGGGCGGATGCGGTGTCGCTGATCAACACCATCAATTCGGTGATGGGCGTGAACCTGGACACCTTGGTGATGCACCCCAGCACCGATGGCAAGGGCTCGCACGGCGGCTACTGCGGCCCGGCAGTCAAGCCGATTGCGCAGAACATGGTGGCCGAGATCGCCCGTGATCCGCAAACCGCTGGCCTGCCGATCTCCGGCATTGGCGGCATCACCACCTGGAAGGATGCGGCCGAGTACATTGCGCTGGGCTGCGGCACGGTGCAGGTCTGCACCGCTGCGATGGTCTATGGCTTCAAGATCGTGCAGGACATGTGCGATGGCCTGTCGCACTACATGGATGCGCATGGCTTCAAGACCATCGAAGATTTCCAGGGCCGCGCCGTGCCCACCGTCAGGGACTGGAAGGACCTGAACCTCAACCACATCGACAAGGCCGTCATCGACCAGGACAGCTGCATCCAGTGCGGGCGCTGCCATGTGGTCTGCGAAGACACCTCGCACCAGGCTATCTTCTACCAAAAGGGTGAGGCCGGTGAGCGCCGCTTTGAGGTGAACGAGGCCGAATGCGTGGGCTGCAACCTTTGCGTGTCGATCTGCCCGGTGCCCGACACGATCTCGATGCGCAGTCTGCAGCCCGGCGAGGTGGATGCGCGCACCGGCAAGACCGTCACCGGCGAGTATGCGAACTGGACCACCCACCCCAACAACCCGTCACGGGTGGCCGCGCAGATCTCCCCTTGAGCGGCGAGCGCGCCGTCCCTTGCGGTGGCGCGCTTTTTGCATGACCCGATGTGCTACAGGATGGAAACCAAGACTTTGGATTTGGACGCTTAGAACCTATCGATAACACCTCTCAAGGAGTGAGCAATGTCCCATGACGCGCAAGCAAGGGGTGCCGCCGGCAGCGAAGCCGGTGGCCTTTGGAACGACGACCTCGCACCCACGCAAGCCTCGCAGCGAACGTGGACCTGGTACCACTTCACGGCGTTGTGGATAGGCATGGTGATGTGCATTCCGGCCTACACCTTGGCTGCCAGTCTGGTTGAAGGCGGCATGTCGGCGTTCCAGGCGGTGATGACCGTGTTTCTGGCCAACCTGATTGTGCTGGTGCCGATGCTGCTGATCGGGCATGCGGGCGCCAAATACGGCATCCCCTATGCAGTGCTGGCCCGCGCCTCTTTCGGCACCCGGGGCGCCAAGCTGCCTGCCGTGCTGCGCGCGCTGGTGGCCTGCGGCTGGTATGGCATCCAGACCTGGTTTGGCGGCCTGATGATCTACACCTTGCTCGGCGTGATCCTGGGCCATCCGCTCGAGAGCGAGAAGATCTCCTGGCTGGGCATCAATGTGGCGCAGCTGGTCTGCTTCCTGGTCTTCTGGGCCATCCAGTTCTACTTTGTGGTGCATGGCATCGAGTCCATCCGCAAGCTCGAGACCTATACGGCGCCGGCCAAGATCGTGATCTGCTTCGTGCTGCTGTGGTGGGTGTATGACAAGGCGGGCGGCTTTGGCCCGATCCTGAGCAAGCCGTCGGCCTTTGCGGCCGGCGAAGCGAAGGCCGGCCAGTTCTGGGGCACCTTCTGGCCGTCGCTCACAGCCATGATTGGTTTTTGGGCGACCTTGGCGCTGAATATTCCCGACTTCACCCGCTTTGCCCGCTCGCAGCGGGACCAGATCGTGGGCCAGGCCATTGGCCTGCCGGTGCCCATGGGCCTGCTGGCGGCCCTGGCGGTGATCGTCACCTCGGCCACGGTGGTCATCTATGGCAAGGCGCTGTGGGACCCCGTGGATGTGGCCGCGCGCATGACCGGCGCTGCGGTGCTCATCGCCCTTATCGTGCTGCTGGTCGATACGGTGAGCGTCAATCTGGCGGCCAACCTGGTGGGCCCCGCCTACGACTTTTCTGCGCTGAACCCCAAGCGCATCAGCTACCGCACCGGCGGCTACATCACCGTGGCGATTGCCATCCTGATGATGCCCTGGAAGATTCTGGAGTCCACCCAGGGCTACATCTTCACCTGGCTGATCGGCTACTCGGCGTTGCTCGGCCCGATCGCCGGGATCCTGATGGTCGACTACTTTCTGATCCGCCGCACCCAGCTCGATGTGGACGAGCTTTACCGGGAAGGCGGCAAATACAGCTATTCCGGCGGCTGGAACTGGGTGGCTGTTGCCGCATTTGCCTGCGGCGTGGCGCCCAATATTCCGGGCTTTCTCAATGCCGCGTTTCCTGCCAGCTTCCCCGATGTGGGGGCGATCTTCAAGGACCTGTATGCCTATGCCTGGTTCATCGGCCTGTTCATTGCCGGTGTGGTCTACCGCATCGGCATGGCCAGCCATGTGGCGGCATCGCAGGCCATGCTGCGGCGCGCTTGAGCGCAGCAGCCGCCGTTTTTGTGATCTGAACCAAGGAGAGACATGATGAGCACAGCCAGCCACCCCCTTCTGATCCGTGGTGGTACCGTCGTGAATGCGGACCGTGAAGAGCGCGCCGATGTGCTGCTGGTGGACGGCAAAATTGTGGCGGTCGGTGAGGGGGCTGCGGCCCAGGCGCCGGCCGGCACCGAAACGCTGGATGCCAGCGGCCAGTATGTGATGCCCGGCGGCATCGATCCGCACACCCATATGCAGCTGCCCTTCATGGGCACGGTCACGGCTGACGACTTCTTCACTGGCACCGCCGCGGGCCTCGCCGGTGGCACCACCAGCATCATCGACTTTGTGATTCCCGCGCCGCAGGAGCCGCTGATGGATGCCTACCGCAAGTGGCGCGGCTGGGCCGAGAAGTCGGCGGCCGACTACTCCTTCCATGTGGCGGTGACCTGGTGGAGTGAGCAGGTGCGCGAGGACATGGGTCGGCTGGTGCGCGACGAAGGCATCAACAGCTTCAAGCACTTCATGGCCTACAAGAACGCCATCATGTGCGACGACGAAACCCTGGTCAACAGCTTCCGGCGCGCGCTGGAGCTGGGCGCCATGCCCACCGTGCATGCCGAGAACGGCGAGCTGGTCTACCTGCTGCAGCAGGAGGTGGCGCGCATGGGCATCACCGGCCCGGAAGGCCATCCGCTGTCGCGCCCGCCGATGGTGGAGGCCGAAGCCGCCAACCGGGCGATTGCGATTGCCGATGTGCTGGGCGTGCCCATCTATGTGGTGCATGTGAGCTGCATCGAGGCGGCCGACGCCATTGCCCGCGCTCGGGCGCGCGGCCAGCGCGTCTACGGCGAAGTGCTGGCCGGCCATTTGACGATTGACGACAGCGTCTACCGCCATCCCGACTACGCGACGGCCGCCGCCTATGTGATGAGCCCGCCGTTCCGCCCCAAGGAGCACCAGGAAGCGCTGTGGCGCGGCCTGCAGGCCGGGCACCTGCACACCACGGCGACGGACCACTGCACCTTCTGCGCCGAGCAAAAGGCCGTGGGCAAGGACAATTTTGCCAAGACGCCCAATGGCACTGGTGGCGTTGAAGAGCGCATGGCCGTGGTCTGGGATGCCGGGGTGAACACCGGGCGCCTGACGCCCAGCGAGTTTGTCGCGATCACCTCGGCCAACACGGCCAAGCTCTTCAATGTCTACCCGCGCAAGGGCTTTGTCGGCGTGGGCGCCGATGCCGATGTGGTGCTTTGGGATCCGAAGGCCACCAAGACCTTGTCGGCCAAGACCCAGCATTCCAAGGGCGATTTCAACATCTTTGAAGGCCGGCAGGTGACAGGCCTGCCCAGCCACACCATCAGCCGGGGCCGGGTCGTCTATGCGAACGGCGACCTGCGCGCCGAGAAGGGCGCGGGCCAGTATTTCAAGCGGCCGGCCTTCGGCCCCAACTTCCAGGCGGTGCAAAGGCGGGCGCAAGAGACGGCGCCGACGGCCGTGGCCCGCGCGCAATGAAACAAGGAGACCAAGCATGGACACGAAAGTGAAGACCGATACCAGCCAGCTGCGCATCAATGGCGACCGGCTCTGGGCATCGCTGATGGAGCTCGCCCAGATTGGCGCCACCGCCAAAGGGGGCGTGTGCCGCCTGGCCTTGACCGGCCTGGACCGCCAGGGGCGCGACCTGGTGACACGCTGGGCCAAGGAGGCGGGCATGACGGTCACCATCGACAAGATCGGCAATGGCTTTATGCGCCGCCCAGGCCGCAACAACAGCCTGCCGCCGATCATGACCGGCAGCCATATCGACACCCAGCCCACTGGCGGCAAGTTCGACGGCAACTATGGCGTGCTCGCTGGCATCGAGGTGGTGCGCACGCTCAATGACCATGGCATCGAGACCGAGGCGCCCATCGAGGTCGCGTTCTGGACCAACGAGGAGGGCTCGCGCTTTGTGCCGGTGATGATGGGCTCGGGCGTGTTTGCCAAGGCCTTCAGCCTGGAGCATGCCTATGCTGCTAAGGATACCGACGGCAAAAGCGTGCAGGACGAGCTTGCGCGCATCGGCTATATCGGCCCGCAGGAGCCCGGTGACCACCCGATCGGCTACTACTTTGAAACCCATATCGAGCAGGGCCCGGTGCTGGAGGACCATGACAAGACGATTGGCGTGGTGACCGGTGTGCTGGGCATCCGCTGGTATGACTGCACCGTCACCGGCATGGAGGCGCATGCGGGCCCCACGCCGATGGCGCTGCGCAAGGATGCCTTGCAGGTCGCCACCCAGGTGATGCAGGAAGTGGTGGCCTGCGCGCACCGCCACCCGCCGCACGGGCGCGGCACGGTCGGCATGGTGCATGTGCACCCCAACAGCCGCAATGTGATTCCGGGCGAGGTGAAATTCAGCATCGACCTGCGCAATGCCACCGATGCCGATTGCGAGTCCATGGACCAGGATATTCGCGCGGTGGCCGCGCGCATCAGCGACGAGACCGGCCTGCCGATCAAGATCGACCTGGTGTCCAGCTACACCGCCCAGCCCTTCAACGCGGATTGCATCGATGCGGTGCGGCGCGGCGCGCAGATGCTGGGCTACTCGCACATGGATGCCGTCTCCGGCGCCGGCCATGATGCTGTCTACATGGCGCGCCTGGCGCCTGCGGGCATGATCTTCATCCCCTGCAAGGATGGCATCTCGCACAACGAGATCGAAGACGCCAAGCCCGAGCACATCACGGCCGGTTGCAATGTGCTGCTGCATGCGATGCTGGAGCGCGCCTGCCGCTGAGTCGGTGAGAGACTGCGCGGCGGGTCTCGCCACCGCGCTGCAGCGCTACAACCGCAAGGCGCTGTGAGCCTTGGGCCCAGGCCATAAGAAAACCCGGCCACCTTGACGGTGCCGGGTTTTTTGGTGTCTGGCACCAAGCCCGCAAGAGCACTTGCAGGCTTGGTATTGCGCTATGACAGCCGGGGCAATTACATGCCCATGCCGCCCATGCCACCCATGCCGCCCATGTCGGGCATCGCAGGTGCTGCGTCAGCCTTGGGGGCTTCAGCAATCATGCACTCGGTGGTCAGCAGCAGCGAAGCCACGGACGCAGCGTTTTGCAGCGCGGTGCGGGTCACCTTCGTTGGGTCCAGGATACCCATTTCCAGCATGTCGCCGTAGGTATCGTTGGCCGCATTGAAGCCGAAGTTGCCCGTGCCCTTGAGCACGGCATCGACCACCACCGATGGCTCGCCACCGGCGTTGGCCACGATTTCGCGCAGAGGTGCTTCGATGGCCTTCATCACCAGCTTGATACCAGCGTCTTGCTCGGCATTGCCGGTAGCCAGCGCGCCCACGGATTGCTTGGCGCGCAGCAGAGCCACGCCACCACCGGCCACGATGCCTTCTTCCACAGCAGCGCGGGTAGCGTGCAGGGCGTCTTCCACGCGGGCCTTCTTTTCCTTCATTTCGACTTCGGTGGCAGCGCCCACCTTGATCACGGCAACACCGCCGGCCAGCTTGGCCACGCGCTCTTGCAGCTTTTCACGGTCGTAGTCGGAGGTGGCTTCTTCGATCTGAGCGCGGCATTGCTTGACGCGGGCTTCGATTTCAGCAGCTTGGCCAGCACCGTCGATGATGGTGGTGTTTTCCTTGCCGATTTCGACGCGTTGGGCTTGGCCCAGGTCTTCCAGGGTCACCTTTTCCAGCGACAGGCCCACTTCTTCAGCGATCACCTTGCCGCCGGTCAGGATGGCGATGTCTTCCAGCATGGCCTTGCGGCGGTCGCCAAAGCCTGGAGCCTTCACAGCCACGACCTTCAGGATGCCACGGATGGTGTTGACCACCAGGGTAGCCAGTGCTTCGCCTTCGACGTCTTCTGCAATGATCAGCAGAGGGCGGCCGGCCTTGGCCACAGCTTCCAGCGTAGGCAGCAGGTCACGGATGTTGCTGATCTTCTTGTCGAACAGCAGCACGAAGGGGTTGTCCAGGATCGCGGCTTGCTTTTCTGGGTTGTTGATGAAGTAGGGCGACAGGTAGCCACGGTCGAACTGCATGCCTTCAACGACGTCGAGTTCGTTGTCCAGCGACTTGCCTTCTTCCACGGTGATCACGCCTTCCTTGCCGACCTTGTCCATCGCGTCAGCAATGATCTTGCCCACGGATTCGTCGGAGTTGGCGGAGATCGAACCGACTTGAGCGATTTCCTTGGAGGTGGTGGTGGCCTTGGATTGCTTCTTGAGCTCTTCCACCAGGGCAGCGACAGCCTTGTCGATACCGCGCTTGAGGTCCATCGGGTTCAGGCCAGCGGCCACGTACTTGGAGCCTTCGCGCACGATGGCTTGGGCCAGCACGGTAGCGGTCGTGGTGCCGTCACCAGCGATGTCGTTGGTCTTGGAGGCCACTTCCTTCACGAGCTGGGCGCCCATGTTCTGCAGCTTGTCCTTGAGTTCCACTTCCTTGGCCACGGACACACCGTCCTTGGTCACGGTAGGGGCGCCGAACGACCGCTCGAGCACCACGTTACGGCCCTTAGGGCCCAGGGTCACCTTGACGGCGTTAGCCAGAATGTTCACGCCTTCAACCATGCGTGCACGTGCTTCACCGCCGAATACTACGTCTTTTGCTGCCATTTTTGGCTCCTAAATACTTGAAAACTTGAAATGAGAATGAATGCTCGGGAGAGAAAGCGTAGCGAGCAGGTGTCAGGCTAGGCGCATGGAGCGCAGCAACCGGAACGTACTTGGGTACGTGAGGATTGCGAGCACCGCGCAACGACGCCTGGCGCCTGCGCAGTAGCTTTATTTCTCGACGACGGCGAAGAGGTCTTCTTCTTTCATCACCAGCAGTTCATTGCCGTCCACCTTGACCGATTGGCCGGAGTACTTGCCGAACAGCACGCGGTCGCCGACCTTCACGCCCAGGGTGATGGACTCGCCCTTGTCGTTCTTCTTGCCTGGGCCAACGGCCAGCACTTCGCCTTGGTCTGGCTTTTCAGCAGCGTTGTCGGGGATGTAGATGCCCGAAGCGGTCTTGGTTTCGTTTTCCAGACGCTTAACGATCACGCGATCGTGCAGAGGACGCAGGTTCATAACAACTCCTTCAATATCAATACCAGGTTTTGATGAAAGATGGCCCGGCAGATGCCGCGCCAAATACGCAAAAATGTCTGAGAAGTGGTGGTTTTAGCACTCTACCCCTTCGAGTGCTAATAATAAGGTCATTTGATGACAGTTCAAGACTGCGGGGGCTAAAAAATCCTGCAGGCGGTGCTGCCTGATCGCGATCCCTCAGCACTGGATTTGCGCAAGCATCGATGGATTCTTGGAATGTTGCTATCAAATTTGTAGATACGCAGGCGGGTGCGGCATGCAGCACGGGGGACAAGCGCTGCACCAGGGGCCGCAGGTCCTTGCTCAATCGGGCAGTTCGATCTTGAGTGTGGCCGACAGCATCTGCACCAGCAAGGCCTCGGCCTGGGCGAAGTCACCTGCGTCCAGTGCGGCCTTGTTCTGCAGCAGCGCAAACTGGGTTTGCTGGTCGACATAGCCTTGGGTGATGGCCCAGATGCTGAACATCAGGTGCTGGAAATTGACCGGCGCGATCCGGCCTTGCCCGGCCCAATGCGCAAACGCTGCCACATTGGCTGCCAGCAACGGTGCGATGCGCTCGCGCACCGCAGAGGCGGCAAACGGCGCGCCGGCAATCATCTCCTTGGTGAACAGCTGGCTGCCATAAGGGCGGGTGCGCGCAAACTCGAATTTCTCGCGGATGTACTGGCGGATCTGCTGGGCCGGCTCGCCGTCCTTGGACAGGCCTGTCATATGGCCCAGCCAGTCATCGATCACCGAGGCCAGCACCGCCTGGTACAGCGCCTCTTTGCTGGGGTAGTAGTACAGCAGGTTGTGGCGGCTAAAGCCTGCGTCCTGCGCGATCTGCTCCAGCGGTGCACCTTCAAAACCCAGCAATGCGAAATGCCGCTCTGCCGAGCCCAGGATCATGTCAATCTTGCGCAGACGGGCGGCACTGGGTTTGCGTGCCATCGCGGCAGTGGCTGCATGCGCGCTGGCTGGCGGTGTGGGAAGGGCATCATTCATGAGCCCGTATTGTCTGGCATTTGGGAGGCCTTGTAGCCAGACATGAAAAGCGCCGCACGACAGACAAGAAAAAAGGCAACGCATCGCGTTGCCTTGGTGACCAAGCGGTGCCTTGCGGCACCCGGGCAGGTTGCCCGGCTTGGTGGTCTTATTGTGGGCGGCTGTTGGTGGGGAAAGGCCAAGCAGCATTGGTGCTGAGCACGGTCTTGACAGGCTCTGCAGCAGCAGGCGCAGCAGCCGCTGGGGCCTTGGCAGGAGCGGCAGCCTTCTTGGCGGGAGCAGCCTTCTTCGCAGGTGCTGGAGCCTTGGCAGCAGCAGGGGCCTTGGCAGGAGCGGCGGCCTTCTTGGCGGGTGCTGGAGCCTTGGCAGGAGCAGCGGCCTTCTTAGCTGGAGCAGCAGCCTTCTTGGCAGGAGCGGCAGCCTTCTTGGCTGGAGCAGCGGCCTTCTTGGCTGGAGCAGCGGCCTTCTTGGCAGGAGCAGCAGCCTTCTTGGCAGGAGCAGCAGCCTTCTTGGCAGGAGCGGCAGCCTTCTTCGCAGGAGCAGCAGCCTTCTTGGCAGGAGCAGCAGCCTTCTTGGCAGGAGCAGCAGCCTTCTTGGCAGGAGCAGCAGCCTTCTTGGCAGGAGCAGCAGCCTTCTTGGCAGGAGCAGCAGCCTTCTTGGCAGGAGCAGCAGCCTTCTTGGCAGGAGCAGCAGCCTTCTTGGCAGGAGCAGCAGCCTTCTTGGCAGGAGCAGCAGCCTTCTTGGCAGGAGCAGCAGCCTTCTTGGCAGGAGCAGCAGCCTTCTTGGCAGGAGCAGCAGCCTTCTTGGCAGGAGCAGCAGCCTTCTTGGCAGGAGCAGCAGCCTTCTTGGCAGGAGCAGCAGCCTTCTTGGCAGGAGCAGCAGCCTTCTTGGCAGGAGCAGCAGCCTTCTTGGCAGGAGCAGCAGCCTTCTTGGCAGGAGCAGCAGCCTTCTTGGCAGGAGCAGCAGCCTTCTTGGCAGGAGCAGCAGCCTTCTTGGCAGGAGCAGCAGCCTTCTTGGCAGGAGCAGCAGCCTTCTTGGCAGGAGCGGCAGCCTTCTTCGCAGGAGCAGCAGCCTTCTTAGCTGGAGCGGCAGCCTTCTTGGCAGGAGCTGCAGCCTTCTTGGCAGGAGCAGCGGCCTTCTTAGCTGGAGCAGCAGCCTTCTTAGCTGGAGCAGCGGCCTTCTTC
>NZ_KE148530.1:0-5992 GCF_000410635.1 Comamonas sp. B-9 | reverse complement strand
TTGGCAGGAGCTGCAGCCTTCTTCACGGCAGTCTTGGCAGCTGCGGTGGATTTGGTTGCGGGCTTGGCGGCGGCCTTCTTGGCGGCTGGCTTAGCAGCGGCCTTTTTGGCGACGGCCTTGGCAGCAGGCTTTGCAGCTGCCTTGGTGGCGGCTGGCTTGGCAGCGGCCTTGGGCTTTGCAGCTGCCTTGGGGGCGGCTGCCTTGGTTGCAACTGCCTTCTTGGCAGTTGCCTTGGTGTCAGCAGTTTTCTTGCTTGCTTTGGACGTTGCCATGCTCTTCTCCTTCGGGTCAATTTAGAAAGCAGACTTCATGCCTGATTGAATTCGACACGAAGTTTTGATAGCAAACTGAATTGTGCATCAGCTGCTAGCAACTGGCATAGTGCAAACCTCAATAAAGACGCCAAATTTCACAGTTTTCTCTCAGGAAAACCACATTCTGACGGGGTTTGCACATCAAGGTCGGCGTCAATCCCAGGAAAGCGCGCCACCGGACTGGTATTCGATGACCCGTGTCTCGAAGAAATTTCGCTCCTTTTTCAGGTCGATCATCTCGCTCATCCACGGGAAAGGGTTGTCCTCGTTGGGGTACAAAGCATCAAGGCCGATCTGCGTTGCGCGGCGGTTGGCGATGTAGCGCAGGTAGCCTTTGAACATCGATGCGTTCATGCCCAGCACACCTCTGGGCATCGTGTCTTCGGCATATTGATATTCAAGTTCGACTGCTTGAATAAACAAGGCCTTGATCTCGTCCTTGAACGCGGCGGTCCACAGCTGCGGGTTCTCCAGCTTGAGCTGGTTGATCAGGTCGATGCCGAAGTTGCAGTGCATGGACTCGTCGCGCAGGATGTACTGGTACTGCTCGGCTGCGCCCGTCATCTTGTTCTGGCGGCCCAGCGCCAGGATCTGCGTGAAGCCGACATAGAAGAACAGGCCCTCCATCAGGCAGGCAAAAACGATCAGGCTCTTGAGCAAGGTCTGGTCGGTCTGCGGCGTGCCGGTCTGAAAGTGGGGGTCCATGATCGCCTCGATGAAGGGGATCAGAAACGCATCCTTGTTGCGGATCGAGGGGACCTCGTTGTAGGCGTTGAAGATCTCGGCCTCATCCAGGCCCAGCGACTCCACGATGTACTGGTAGGCATGCGTGTGGATGGCTTCCTCAAAGGCCTGGCGCAGCAGAAACTGGCGGCACTCCGGCGCAGTGATATGGCGGTAGGTGCCCAGCACAATGTTGTTGGCGGCCAGCGAATCGGCGGTGACGAAAAAGCCCAGGTTGCGCTTGACGATGCGGCGCTCGTCCTCGGTCAGGCCATGGGGCGATTTCCACAGCGCGATGTCGCGTGTCATGTTGACCTCTTGGGGCATCCAGTGGTTGGCGCAGGTGGCCAGGTATTTCTCCCAGGCCCATTTGTATTTGAAGGGCACCAGCTGGTTGACATCGGTCTTGGCGTTGATGATGCGCTTGTCGGCGGCATGGACGCGCTTGAATGTGGCGGCTGGGGATGCGGCAGGCGATGCAGAGGGTGAGGCCGCCGTGGTGGCCGGCGCGGCTGGTGTGGCCAGCGCGTCCATCGAATCTTCTTCAAAGCTCAGCATGGATGAATGCTCCTGGTGGTGGCCGCGGCTGCGGCCAGGTTCAGACGGTCAGCGTGGTCTACTGGCAGGCTTCGCAGCCGGGGTCATCGATGGCGCAAAAGCGGATGTCGGTGCCTGGCGCGGCGGACTGCGATGCAGCAGCGGCGGCGTGGGCGACAGCCTGGGCGACGGGCGACGCATGGCTGCTGGGCACGGCATTGAGCACGCGGCTTTGGATGGTGGATTTCTCGGCCTGCGTGGCGCTGGTGGTGCGCAGGTAGTAGGTGGTCTTGAGGCCGCGCACCCAGGCAAGCTTGTAGGCATCGTCGAGCTTCTTGCCCGAGGCCCCTGCCATATAGATATTGAGGCTTTGCGCCTGGTCTATCCATTTCTGGCGCCGTGAGGCCGCTTCCACCAGCCAGACGGGGTCGACCTCAAAGGCGGTGGCGTACAGCGCCTTGAGCGCATGGGGCACGCGGTCGATGGGGCGCAGCGAGCCATCGAAATGCTTGAGGTCCATGACCATCACATCGTCCCACAGGCCCAGCGCTTTGAGGTCGCGCACCAGGTACTGGTTGATCACGGTGAACTCACCCGAGAGGTTGGACTTGACCGAGAGGTTGCCAAACGAGGGCTCGATCGAGGCATCGACGCCGACGATATTGGAGATCGTGGCCGTGGGTGCAATGGCCACGCAGTTGGAGTTGCGCATGCCGTCCTGCGCGATCTTGTGGCGCAAGGCTTCCCAGTCCAGCTGCATGCTGCGGTCGACCTGCACATAGCCGGCCTGGCCGCGCGCCTGGGCAAGCAGGTCCAGCGTGTCCAGCGGCAAAATGCCTTGGCTCCAGAGCGAGCCGGGGTAGCTGCTGTAGACACCGCGCTCGCGCGCCAGCTCGGTCGATGCCCAGTAGGCGTAGTAGCAGACCGCCTCCATCGAGGTATCGGCAAACTGCAGGGCCGCATCGCTGGCGTAGGGAATGTGCAATTGGTAGAGACTGTCCTGGAAGGCCATGATGCCCAGGCCCACCGGGCGGTGGCGCAGGTTGGAGTCGCGTGCTTTGCCCACCGCGTAGTAGTTGATGTCGATGACGTTGTCGAGCATGCGCATGGCCGTCGTGATGGTGCGCTTGAGCTTGTCATGGTCGAGCGCGAGGCCACCTTGGCCGTCGTCCTTCAAGTGGCGCGCCAGGTTGACCGAGCCCAGGTTGCAGACGGCGGTTTCCGTGTCGCTGGTGTTGAGCGTGATCTCGGTGCAGAGGTTGGACGAGTGCACGACGCCGGCATGCTGCTGGGGCGAGCGCAGGTTGCAGGCATCCTTGAAGGTGATCCAGGGGTGGCCGGTCTCGAACAGCATCGACAGCATCTTGCGCCACAGATCGACCGCGGGCACGGTCTTGCTCAGCGCCAGCTCGCCGGTCGCGGCCTTGACCTCGTAAGCGGTGTAGGCCCGCTCGAAATCCTGGCCAAAGCGGTCATGCAGATCGGGCACATCGGAGGGGGAGAACAAGGTCCACAGGCCTTTTTCCATGACCCGTTGCATGAACAGATCGGGGATCCAGTGGGCGGTGTTCATGTCATGGGTGCGGCGGCGGTCATCGCCGGTGTTCTTGCGCAGCTCCAGAAATTCCTCGATGTCCAGGTGCCAGGTCTCCAGGTAGGCGCAGACGGCGCCCTTGCGCTTGCCGCCCTGGTTGACGGCCACGGCCGTGTCGTTGACCACCTTGAGAAAGGGCACCACGCCTTGCGATTCGCCATTGGTGCCCTTGATGCGAGCGCCCATCGCACGCACGGGTGTCCAGTCATTGCCCAGGCCTCCGGCAAACTTGGACAGCAGCGCGTTCTCCCGGATCGCATCGTAGATGCCGCCCAGGTCATCGGCCACCGTGGTCAGGTAGCAGGACGACAGCTGCGAGCGCAAAGTGCCGCTGTTGAACAAGGTGGGGGTGGACGACATGAAGTCAAAGGACGAGAGCAGGTCATAGAACGCGATGGCCCTGGCATTGCGGTCGTCTTCTTTCAGTGCCAGGCCCATGGCCACGCGCATGAAGAAGGCCTGGGGAAGTTCGATGCGCTGCTTGCGCACATGCAGGAAGTAGCGGTCATACAGGGTCTGCAGACCCAGGTAGTCAAATTGCAGATCACGTTCCGGCTGTAGGGCTGCGGCCAGGCGCGGCAGGTCAAAGTCCAGCATCTCTGGCGCGAGCAGTTCATGCTCCACGCCCTGTGCGACAAAGCCGGGGAAGGAGCTGCGGTAGGCCGCGCCCATGTCGGCGCTGCTGACATCCTGGCCGATCACTTCGCGCGTGATGGTGTGCAGCAGCAGGCGTGCGGTGACCAGGCTGTAGTCCGGGTCTTTTTCGATCAGGGTGCGGGCGGCCAGGATGGAGGCCTTGAGCACCTCGTCCATGTTGACGCCGTCATAGAGGTTGCGCAGGGTTTCGCTCAGGATGGGCGCGGGGTCGACATCCTGGCCCAGGCCCTGGCAGGCTGCGGCAATGCGGTCATGGAGTTTCTTGACATCAAGCACGACCTGCTGGCCCCGGTCCTGCACATGCAAGCTGGCATGGGCCGGTGTGTGCTGGGCTTGGAGCTGGGCGCGCTCCTGGTTGCGGCGCTCACGGTACAGCACATAGGCGCGTGCTACCTCATGGTTGCCACCCCGCATCAGGCCCAGCTCGACCTGGTCCTGCACATCTTCGATATGGAAGGTGCCGCCGCCCGGGCGGGAGCGCATCAGTGCACGCACCACCGTGTGGGTCAGGTTCTCGACCAATTCGCGCACGCTGGCCGATGCCGAGCCCTGGCTGCCATGCACGGCCAGAAAGGCTTTCATGATGGCGGTGGTGATCTTGGGGGGCTCGAAAGGGACGACTGCTCCGTTGCGCCGCATGATCTGGTAGTCCGGCAGTACGGTGAATCCATCCAGGGTGCGCGAGCTGGCGGCCGGTGCGGGCCGTTGCTCGGAAAGCGAAGCAGCGCTCATGATGTCCTCTCTGTGGTGTGTGAAAAGCCGGAGAAACAGCGCTGGGCATACCGGTACCACTGAGCCGCCGGCAACCACCTCACACTACATGTAGTGTTTTATTAAGCGCTGGACACTACCTGTAGTGTATGGCGCATTGCAGGCTTTGTGTGTAGTGCTGATGACCATGCTGCGCAGCAAAACGGCGGCAACTGCGCATGGCGTGGTGGTTTGCGCCTGCAAACCACCGCTGTAGGTGTGTTTCTGCGCCATCTGCGTTGCAGAGCCTGCGTAAAACATAGGCATTGCATCTGAAAAAATTTTTTTCAAATGTGGAAAATTGCCGTGTTTTTTGTGGCATACATGCCTTTCATTGCATGCGAATGAAAGGGGATGCCGGGCAGATGCAGGCGGCTTTGAACAGGTTCTTAGAGGCTTGGGCTATAGCCCGATTTAGAGGCCGAGCGATGCGGGAAACATCGATCGCGGCCAGGCCAGATCCTGCTGCAGCCGGGGCCAGAGAAAGCCGGGACCCGGGTCGTTCTTGCGGCCCGGCGCAATGTGCTCATGGCCGGCAATATAGGCAATCGCATACTGCGCGCGGATCTGCTGGCATAGCTGCACCAGGCTCTCGTACTGGGCGGGCTCGAAAGTCTCGCCCTCCAGGCCTTCGAGCTCGATGCCGATGGAGTCGTCATTGCAGCGCGGCCTGCCGCGCCAGAACGACTGGCCGGCATGCCAGGCACGCTGGTCGGCGCTGACAAACTGCCACACTACGCCTTGGCGCGTGATGAAGAAATGCGAGGACACCTGCAGGCCCCGGATGCTCTGGAAATAGGGGTGGGCATCCCAGTCGAGCTGGTTGGTAAAGAGGCGCTGCACATCCCCCGTGCCGTAGATGCCCGGCGGCAGGCTGATCGAGTGGACGACCACCAGATCGGTGCATGCCCCCTCAGGCCGGGGGCCGAAATTGGGCGAGGGGCAGTGCGTGGCCGTGCGCAGCCAGCCGTCTTGCCAGAGCGCTGCCTGCGGCGCGCTGGTGGCGTGCATATTGGCATGAGGCGCAGCGTGGGGGTGCGCGCCAGGCGGTGTCTCGGGCAGGTCGTGGGGCATGGCGTCGGGCCCTAGGGCTGCATCCCGTCGCTGGGGTCATGGATCTGCAGCCGCTCCATGCGGTAGCGGATCTGACGCAGGCTGATGCCCAGGCGGTTGGCCGCAGCGGTGCGGTTAAAGCCAAACTCCTGCAGCGCGCGCACGAGGATGTCGCGCTCGATGCCATCGAGCCAGGCCTGCAGATCGGCGGGCAGATCCTGTGGCGGCGCAAAGCGCTGGAGGCTGCTGGGGGCCATGGCCGCAGCCTGTGGCTGGAGCGGCGCCAGCGGCGCGCTGGGCCGTACATAGGCCGGTGCCGGCTCTGCTGCCTGGCTCTGCGCGGGCACGGGAGGCGTGGCACCAG
>NZ_KE148529.1:13215-19757 GCF_000410635.1 Comamonas sp. B-9 | reverse complement strand
GCGGCTTCGGCGGTGTTCTTCCGCTCGGGAAAGCCGGGCCAAGCCGCTGGCGCTGTCGCGCAGGCGGCGCCCGGAGCACCCGGCATGGCCAACGCCTTGGCAGGGTTCGATCCGCTGGCGGCCGGTCCGGCCTCGACGGCGGCCCAGCCCAGTGATCCCACCACCGTGCAGAACCGGCAAGACCAGAAAGAGGCGTTCCTGAAAGGCGGCTCCAAGGAGACTCGCAATTCCGGCAATCTCCAAATGCCAGCCTCGCCGTACCAGGTGATGGCCGGGACGGTGATCGCAGCGGCGCTGGTCACAGGCATCAAGTCCGACCTGCCGGGCGATGTGATCGCCACGGTGACGGAGCCGGTCTATGACACGGCTACGGGCAGGTTCCTGCTGATTCCGCAGGGCTCGCGCATTTTGGGCAAATACAACAGCCAGGTGAGCTTCGGGCAGAGCCGGGTGCAGATGGTGTGGAACCGGATCATCTTGCCAGACACATCCTCGCTGACGCTCGACAACCTTGTCGGCACCGATCCTGCGGGCTACGCAGGGTTGGAGGATGAAGTGGATCAGCATTGGGGCCGCATCTTTGCCGGGGCGGCGCTGACCACGCTGCTGGGTATCGGCGCCGAGTTGGCCGCGCCGGAGAATCGGCAGAACGGCAACCGCATCGTCATTGCCGGGCGCGATGGTCTGCAGGACAGTGTGAACCAAGTGGGGCAGGAGATGACCCGGCGCAACATGAACATCCAGCCGACGCTGACAGCGCGGCCGGGGTTGCCGGTGCGGATCATCGTGGCAAGGGATTTACAGGTTCGAGCTTACCAGCCGCTCTTTCTTCAGCGTGGAGGTGCCCGATGAACATGGCCAGAAAACTCCGGCTTGGGCCGCTGCCATCGACCAGCAGCACCAAGCTGACATTCGCTTGTCCAGCCAGCCTGAAAATGGATCTAGACCGGTACGCCGCTCTTCATGCGCAGACCTATGGCGAAGCGGTCGATGCGGCCACGCTGATCCCGCACATGCTCGAAGCCTTCATGGCGGGGGGTCGGGGATTCAAGCGGGGTGGCAAGGCCAAGGCCGTCGCCACCCCGAAGTCAGGATGACGATGCTCCGACATAGATTTAATGAAGAACGCGCGGCTCCAGGCCGTGCGTTCTTCGTTTGGGAAGCCGGTAATATGGGAGTTCAGGTCGGTTGCCGACGCTGCACTCCGTGTCCGATGTAGCGCGATCCGGCTTTCTCTCCCAACGCTCTCATGTGGCACCTAGCCCACACCGCCGAGGTGCCATCGGGTGGCACGATACAGAGCTAACTTGCTGTCTCGTATAAGGTTTCAGGCCAAATGGGATGCCTTGAAAATACTTGACACCGAACATTTTTTATGGCCATTGCAAAGGGCTTGTGCTGCGGCCAACGGCGGCACAAGCCCACGCGGGCCGGTCATGGCCGCAGGCGGGCTAAAATCAGCCTATTCTTTCCAAGCTATCCAACGGCATCCCGATCTGTGGTGCCGTTTTCCATTGATCACACCATGAGCGACACCAACAGCCAACCGATTTCCCAACCAGGTCTCGATAGCCTGTCCAAGTCTTTTGAGCCTGCGGCCATCGAGGCCCATTGGGGCCCGGAATGGGAAAAGCGCGGCTACGGCAACGCCGGCTATCGCGGCACCGGTGCGCCCAATGCGGAATCGGTCGCGGCGCAGCACAACTTCTCCATCCAGCTGCCGCCCCCCAATGTGACCGGCACCCTGCACATGGGCCATGCGTTCAACCAGACGATCATGGACTCGCTCACCCGCTACCACCGCATGAAGGGCTACAACACGGCCTGGATTCCGGGCACCGACCACGCTGGTATCGCCACCCAGATCGTCGTGGAGCGCCAGCTGCAGGCCGCCGGCCAAAGCCGCTATGACCTGGGCCGCGAGAACTTTGTCGCCAAGGTCTGGGAGTGGAAGGAGCAATCGGGCAACACCATCACCACGCAGATGCGCCGCATGGGCGATACCGTGGACTGGAGCCGCGAGTACTTCACGATGGACGACAAGCTCTCCAAGGTGGTGACCGAGACCTTCGTCAAGCTCTACCAGCAAGGCCTGATCTACCGTGGCAAGCGCCTGGTCAACTGGGACCCGGTGCTGCAGTCGGCCGTGTCCGACCTGGAAGTGGAAAACCAGGAAAAAGACGGGTCGCTGTGGCATATTGCCTACCCGCTGACCAGCGGCGAAGGCCAGCTGGTGGTGGCCACCACCCGCCCCGAGACCATGCTGGGCGACGTCGCCGTGATGGTCCACCCCGAGGACACGCGCTACCAGCACCTGATTGGCCAGACCGTGACCCTGCCACTGGTGGGCCGCCAGATCCCGATCATTGCCGACGACTATGTGGACCGCGAGTTCGGCACCGGCGTGGTCAAGGTCACGCCCGCGCATGACCAGAACGACTACCAGGTCGGCCAGCGCCACAAGCTGCCACTGATCGTGGTGCTGACCCTGGAAGCCAAGATCAACGACGAGGCGCCCGAGAAATACCGTGGCATGGACCGCTTTGTGGCGCGCAAGGCCATCGTGGCCGACCTCGAAGCCCAGGGCCTGCTGGTCGAGACCAAGAAGCACAAGCTGATGGTGCCCATCTGCGACCGTACCGGCCAGGTGATCGAGCCCATGCTGACCGACCAGTGGTTCATCGCGATGAGCAAGGTCAGTGACCAGGATCCCACCGGCAAGAGCATTGCACAAAAGGCCATCGACGCCGTGGCCTCGGGCCAGGTGCAGTTTGTGCCTGAGAACTGGGTCAACACCTACAACCAGTGGATGAACAACATCCAGGACTGGTGCATTTCGCGCCAGCTGTGGTGGGGCCACCAGATTCCGGCCTGGTACGACGAAGAAGGCAACATCTATGTCGCCAAGAACGAGGCCGAAGCCCAGGCGCAGGCGCCGGGCAAGGTACTGCGCCGCGACGCCGATGTGCTCGACACCTGGTACTCCTCGGCGATGGTGCCCTTCAGCACCATGGGCTGGCCCGAGCAAGGCGACGCCGCCGATGACGACTTCAACCTCTACCTGCCCTCGTCGGTGCTGGTGACCGGCTACGACATCATCTTCTTCTGGGTCGCCCGGATGATCATGATGACCACGCACTTCACCGGGCGCGTGCCGTTCAAGCATGTCTACATCCACGGCCTGGTGCGCGATGCGCAGGGCAAGAAGATGTCCAAGTCCGAAGGCAATGTGCTGGACCCGGTCGACCTGATCGATGGCATTGCACTGGAGCCGCTGCTGGACAAGCGCACCGTGGGCCTGCGCAAGCCCGAGACCGCGCCCCAGGTGCGCAAGAACACGCAAAAGGAATTCCCCGAAGGCATTCCCGCCTATGGCGCCGATGCGCTGCGCTTTACCTTTGCCGCGCTCGCGTCGCTGGGCCGCTCGATCAACTTTGATAGCAAGCGCTGCGAAGGCTACCGCAACTTCTGCAACAAGCTGTGGAACGCCTCGCGCTTTGTGCTGATGAACTGCGAAGGCCATGACTGCGGCCTGCTCGAGCACAGCAAGGACCAGTGCGCCACGGGCGACTACCTGCAGTTCAGCCAGCCCGACCGCTGGATCGTCTCGCAGCTGCAAAAGGTCGAGGCCGAGGTGGCCAAGGGCTTTGCCGAATTCCGCCTGGACAACGTCGCCAACACCCTCTACGACTTTGTCTGGAACGAGTTCTGCGACTGGTACCTGGAAATCGCCAAGGTGCAGATCCAGACCGGCAACCCAGCCCAGCAGCGCGGTACCCGCCGCACGCTGATCCGCACCTTGGAGACCATCCTGCGCCTGGCCCACCCGATCATCCCGTTCGTGACCGAAGCGCTGTGGCAGAAGGTGGCGCCTGTGGCCGGCCGCGAAGGCGCATCGATTGCGATTGCCGCCTATCCGCAAGCCCAGCCCGAGAAGATCGACAACGCGGCCATCGCCTATGTGGAGCGCATCAAGCAAATGGTGGACGCCTGCCGTGCACTGCGCGGTGAGATGGCCGTCTCGCCCGCCCAGCGCCTGCCGCTGCTGACGGTGGCCGGTTCTGCCGACGGCGCCGCCTTCCTGCGCGCCAACGCCGATGTGCTCAAGAACCTGGCCAAGCTGAGCGAGGTCAAGGTGTTCGACGACGAAACCACCTGGGCGGCCGAGGCCCAGCATGCCCCCGTGTCGGTGGTGGGCGATGCGCGCCTGGCGCTGTTTGTCGAAGTGGATGTGGAGGCCGAGAAGCTGCGCCTGGGCAAGGAGATCAAGCGCCTCGAAGGCGAGATCACCAAGGCCAACGCCAAGCTGTCCAACGAGGCGTTCTGCGCCAAGGCCCCCGCTGCCGTGCTGGACCAGGAGAAAAAGCGCATGGCGGACTTTGGCGCATCGCTGAGCAAGCTGCAAGAGCAGCTCCAGCGCCTGGGCTGAATCGGCCGGGGCGGTGCAAAAATCAGCACATAATGCCCCTTGGCCCTGCACACAAAGGCGCAGCTTGCTGCGCCTTTGTCACATCCAAGTCCTAGAACCCGAGTATTTATGACTACACCGACCCGTGTCCGCAAAGCCGTTTTCCCAGTCGCTGGCCTGGGCACCCGCTTTTTGCCTGCCACCAAGGCATCGCCCAAGGAAATGCTGCCCGTCGTGGACAAGCCCCTGATCCAGTACGCGGTGGAAGAGGCCTACGAGGCCGGTATCCGGGACATGATCTTTGTTACCGGCCGCAGCAAGCGCGCCATCGAAGACCACTTCGACACCGCCTATGAGCTGGAAAACGAGCTGGAAAACGCCGGCAAGCAAGCCATGCTGGACCTGGTGCGCAGCGTCAGCCCCGATGACATGAACTGCCTGTTTGTGCGCCAGCCCCGCTCGCTGGGCCTGGGCCATGCGGTGCTCTGCGCCGAACCGCTGGTAGGCAACGAGCCTTTTGCCGTGCTGCTGGCCGATGACTTGATGACCGGCGCGCCAGGCGGCCCGGGCGTGATGGCGCAGATGACGGCCGCCTTCTCCAAGCAAGGCCGCTCACTGCTGGCCGTGCAGGAGGTGCCGCTGGAACACACCAAGCGCTATGGCATCGTCAAGGGCGAGCCCGCAGGCGGCCCGCTGATGCGCATTGACGAGATCGTTGAAAAGCCCGCCCCGGAAAAAGCCCCCTCCCGCATGGGTGTGGCCGGCCGCTATGTACTCACCCCCGGCATCTTTGACGAGATCCGCAACCAGCCCAAGGGCGTGGGCGGCGAGATCCAACTGACCGATGCGATCGAGCGCCTGATGCACAGCGAGACGGTGTACGCCTACCAGTACAGCGGCAAGCGCTATGACTGCGGCAGCAAGGAAGGCTTTTTGCAGGCCACGGTGGAGCTGGCGCTGCAGCACCCCGATGTGGGCGATGATTTCCGCGCCTTTTTGAAGAACCTGCAGATCTGAATCTGCGCTGAAACTCCCACAAAACAAAGGCCTGCAGATGCAGGCCTTTGGTGTTTGAGCAGCGTGGGGAGCGCCTAGCGGCGGCGCAGAATATGGATGAACTCCTCACCCACCGTCTGCTGCTCCACCAGCTCATTGCCGGTCTGCTTGGCAAAGGCCTGAAAATCCCGGATCGAGCCGGTATCGGTCGCCACCACCTTGAGCAGTTGCCCGCTCTGCATGGTGGCCAAGGCCTTCTTGGCCTTCAAAATCGGCAGCGGGCAGTTCAGCCCCCGCGTATCCACTTCCTGGTCAATATCCATCGTGTTCATTCGTCGTTGATGCCAAGCAGGGCCTAGCCCAGGCGGGGTGCCACCACAAAGCGGGCATCCTCTTGCCAATAATTCACCGGCCATTTGGCCGGATCGGGCTCAGGGTTCTGGTTGGGGCGGAAGGCGCCAAAGCGCACCGACTCGCCCTTGCTTTTGACCCACTCGGCCATCGCGTAGCCGGTGCCGGAAGGCCAGCACAGCACATCCTGCGCCGTCTTCCACTGGTATTCCACCAGCTCGGGCGACAGGCGCACATCGCCTGGCTGGCCCGCCACGCGCACATGGTAGGCGATCAGCACCTGGTTCATGCGCAAAAACTCCCAGCAGCCAATCAGGCGCAGGGCCTGGGTCTGCAGGCCGGTCTCTTCCAGCACCTCACGGGCAATGCCGGCCTCGGGCGATTCGCCGGCTTCCATGAAGCCGGTGATCAGGCCAAACATGCCCGGCTGCCACAGCGCATTGCGCGCCAGCAGCACCTGGCCCTGGTCGTTCTCGACGACAGCGGCCAGCACGGGCGTGGGGTTGCCCCAGTGCGTCCAGCCGCAGGCGGGGCAGCGCAGTCGGCTGACATCGCCGCTGTCCTCGGCCATCACCTTCCATTGCAGCGCCGTGGCGCAGTTCACGCAAAATTTCGTTTCGTATTGCATAGGGCTTTCATGCCGGCAACCGAGCGCTCATCGCTCGGCGCGCGTGCTCAGGCGGGAAACACGCCGGTGGACAGATAGCGGTCCCCCCGGTCGCAGACGACAAACACAATGGTAGCGTTGCGTTCGCGGCGCGCAATTTCCTGAGCGACATGGCAGGCG
>NZ_KE148529.1:0-13205 GCF_000410635.1 Comamonas sp. B-9 | reverse complement strand
GGCGCGCAATTTCCTGAGCGACAGGGCAGGCCCCTGCCGCAGAAATACCGGCAAAGATGCCTTCGTCACGGGCGAGGCTGCGGGCCATGTCCTCGGCATCGTTCTGGGTCACATAGACCATCTCGTCGACCGCGCTCGGATCATAGATCTTGGGCAGGTACTCTTCGGGCCACTTGCGGATGCCGGGGATGCGCGAGCCCTCGGTCGGCTGGGCGCCGATGATGCGCACGGCCGGGTTCTTTTCCTTCAAGTAGCGCGAGACGCCGGTGATGGTGCCGGTCGTGCCCATCGCACTGACAAAGTGGGTGATCTGGCCGCCGGTCTGCTCCCAGATCTCAGGGCCGGTGGTCTCGTAATGCGCGCGCGGATTGTCCGGGTTGGCAAACTGGTCCAGCACAATGCCCTTGCCCTCGGCGACCATCTTGTCGGCCAGATCGCGGGCATATTCCATGCCGCCGCTCTTGGGCGTCAGGATCAGCTGCGCGCCATAGGCCTTCATCGTCTGCGCGCGCTCGATGGACAGGTCCTCGGGCATGATCAGCACCATGCGGTAGCCCTTGATGGCCGCGGCCATCGCCAACGCAATACCGGTGTTGCCCGAGGTCGCCTCGATCAAGGTATCACCGGGCTTGATCTCGCCGCGCTCCTGCGCGCGCTGGATCATCGAGACGGCCGGCCGGTCCTTGACCGAGCCGGCCGGGTTGTTGCCCTCGAGCTTGCCCAGCACCACATTGCCATGGGCTTCGTTATAGTCGGCACCGATGCGCTGCAGGGCCACCAGGGGGGTCTTGCCAATCGCATCCTCAATCGTTGGGTATTTTTTGGAGCTCATTATTTGTGCCATAATTGCGAGCTGCGATACAGACACAGCCCGGGTGGTGAAATTGGTAGACGCAGGGGACTCAAAATCCCCCGCCGCAAGGCGTGCCGGTTCGATTCCGGCCCCGGGCACCACATTCAAAGCCGTTAAGTTTAAACAACTTAGCGGCTTTTTCTTTGTCTGGCGTGGGATGCTGCATGTCTAGGCGTTCGCGGTTGAAACCGATTGCGTTTGTTTAAAAACGATAGCAGCCGACATTCTAACCAGAGGGCAAGCCCCTTGTTGGGTTGGTGTTGGGGGTGCTTGGCATGCATCTGATTAAAGCATCGATGCATATCACATACGCCTTCAGGCTTTCGCCATCACCACCCGCAAAATTGCGGCTGTCACCATCAGAGCACCCTGCAGCCATAAAAATTGCGGTGTGCATACGTTGGCATTGACCAGCTAGCCACTCCAGCACGAGCGAGAAAAAAGGCTGCATTGCCAAATGCGCCCACTCTGCACCACCAACGCAGCAAAAAGCCCTCACAAGGAGGGCTGGAACCAAATGAGATAGCGCGGGAGGCGGCTTATTTCTCAACCCTCATGCGCTGATCCCTCTTGCGTCGCCAGGCCAGCAAACCCAAGGACGCCGTCAGGGCCGCCAGCGCGCCCGCACCCAGGCCAGGCACGGCCTGCGCCACCGGGGGCGCAGCGGTGTAGCTGGGGCTCACGCTGGCGGAGCATCCGGTGCTGGCCGCGCACTCCCCACCGATGCCAGGGTTGACCGTAGCCGTGTTGTCCAGAGAAGCCAGGCCGGTTACGGTGCCCTTCAACGTAAACACCAGGCTGGAGTTGCCTGGCAAATCAAAGCTAGTGCCTGGCGCTGCTGGCACAGGGCAGACCGCAGCACCAGCGGCGGCAGCACAGCTCCACACCGGATTCGAGATACCAGCAGGCAGCGGATCCGCCAACATCAAGCCTGTCGCATTGGCAGTCCATTCGTTCGTAACCGTGATGGCGTACTGCACCGTCTGCCCCGGCTGGTAGCTTGCTTGATCCGCTGTTTTGGTGATGCTGATGGGAGAAGTCGACGAGGCGGTATAGGGCGGAGTGACCGTCGCTGAGCAGCCCGTCGTGGCAGAACACACGCCACCGGTGCCAGGGCTGATCGTTGCGGTGTTGTCCAGACTGGCACGGCCCGTGACCGTGCCTGACAAGCTGAACACCAGGCTGGATTGCGCAGGCAAGTCAAACACCACATTGGAGGTGACAGGGCTAGGACACACTGCCGTGCCCGCGCCTGCCGAGCAGGTCCACACCGGGTTGGCCACACCGGCAGGCACTGCATCTGCCAAGCTCAAGCCAGTAGCAGCTACCAAGCCTTGGCTTGTTACCGTTACGCTGTAGTTGATGGTTTCGCCCGGCACATAGCTGGCCTTGTCTGCCGTCTTGGTCACACTGATCGGTGATACTGAACAGACCGACTCCCCGGCAGTGCGGGCACGCGCCAGAAAGCCTGCGGCCCATCCGGTATCTGCCGTCGTAAATACGAGGGTATTGAGGCCAGCGACCCAGCCACTGTTCAGCGTGGTGTAAACCCCGCCGCCAAACCCGCCGCCTGAAAACGGAGCAACCGCAACGCCATTGACATAGGCCGCCTTGACCACGTCATCGCCCATGTATTCCATCTCGATGCGCAGGGCAGACGGCGGCACTTCGGGCGACAGGTTGAACTGGACCCGGTAGTGGTTGTTGAATGGCGTCGAACTAGGATTGGGACGCGGCCACCAGTTGCCCGGCGACGACTGATTGTTTGCTCCACCCACGCCCGTGAAGCCGGGACTGAGCCACTGTGCATCACCAAAAATAGCCCAGCTTCCGTCTACCGTCCCCGTCGTCCGGCCCTGCACCCAATTGGCGCCGTTAGGCGGGGGCGTTTGTGGCGAATTGGTGAGCTCCTGAAACTGGCTCCAAATGGGATCCTGCTGGAAAGTACCCAGCTTCGCTCCATTCAGAGCGCCGGTGTTGAGTTCGGAGACAAGGCTGGAGCACGATAGCGTCGGCACCGTCGTTTGCGCAAAAGAAGACAGCGCGCAGGCCGCAGCCGCAAAGGCCAAAAGTTGCTTTTTCATTGCCGTGGGTGAGATAGAAGAATGGGATTCGGGGGATTTCGCAACGGGACAGAACAACCACCACATCGCAGGCACTTGGACCAGCCCATGAAAGAAACACATTGTCACACTTGTAGTCAAAAAGTGTTATATAAAGTTTCTTTTACGATTGAATATTTCTAAGCTATTTGCTTATAAGGGTGCCTGCTCCCCCTCAGGAAGGCGGGGACGCGGACGGTCGCTCAAAGTGTTCAAGCCGTTGCCGCACAACGAACGACCGTTGTGCCTCCGAGAGGGGATGCCTATTTGGTCGCAAGACGCTTGCATCCAGCGCCGCTGATGACCAGCGCATGTCCATTGTCGAACCCCACGAAGCCAGATAGCCAAGATGGCATTGACCGACCGCGCAAACCATCTGCAGAGGCGGAAAACCAGATGGAGCCCCATGGCGGTTGACCATGCGATTATTGGAATCGTCCCCCACAATCATCCAATACCATGGCGATTATTCATCCCCACCCGATTTACCACGCCCGCCCATTTGCTCGTCATAAAACTGGCCCAGGCCCAGGCTGCCCACATCGCGGCGCAAATGGATATCGTAGATAAAAATCTTGTTGAATACCCGGTCCAGCCGCACATACTGGTAGGTCGCCACCGTGGTTTCATTGACCACCAGCTTGATGGGATCCGTTCGGTACACGCCAAAATGGCTGGTGGGTTTGAGTTTTATCTTCGAAAACGGCTCTGACGACAAATACACGTAGACAGGGGTGTACATTGAGTAAATATTGTCTTTGCGAATTAGAGGCAGCAAATACCATTACCACCCATTACCTGCGCCACCATCAAAAATTCCGCACTGGGTTCTCCCCCAGCGCGGACGATAAATAATGAAACGGCTACAGCGATTAACTCTGCGCTAACACTTAGCTATAATTGATAGCTATATGATATTCGATTAAATCTATTTGTGGTTAACAACAACTATCAGTTTGCAGTTGTTTGCCATTCGTGTGAAATCTGTTTTAAGGGGGATGCAGCAGCCGCCGCAGACCACCTGGTTGAAGCACCAGCCCCGGTGGCGCAGGGGCAGCTGTGCCAGCTGCGCTTCTACAGCGCAATATTTGCCATATTTTTATACAGTCCTATGCTTGGCGACCTTCAGCACCATATAGCCACAACGCATTCATTACACTAGATAGTTAGCTTAAAAATTCATAGCAATTTCAGGCAACAGGTAGCAATTTGAGCCACAATACGGCAGTTGTCTTGCTGTGCTGGCTGAAGGTCGGCATGCCCCGGTTGTCGTAGTTCATGGCCTGCCCTCCTCCCCGTTCCGCCAAGCGCCCCGCCAAAAAGAAGAAAGCATCCAAGTCCGCCGCCGGCCTGCTGCGCGGTTTTTTGCGCGGCATGGTGGGCAAAGGGGCGATTGCCGCCTACAGCGCGGTCGCGGCCATCGCGTCGGCCGCCTATGTGCCGCAACTCGACCATATCCGCCAATGGGCTGTCAGCCATAGCACCCAGTGGCTGCAGCAGCTGCCACCGGTGCAAACGGTGCAGCACTGGGTGGAAGAGGTCCAGTCCACCGCTGCAGACTGGCAAAGCCGCTTTCTAGAAATTGCCCGGCAAAGCCGGGGCGCTGCGTCAGATGCCGGGCACGCCAACGCGCCTTCCTCAGCCGCCACCACCCCGCCCCCCTCCAGCCAGGCGGGCAGCGAAAGGGGCAGCCAGGGCTTTGCCGACTGTGCCGAGCAGTTGCCCGCCAGCGCGCCGCTCAGTGCTGCCAGTGTGGGGCGCAACTGGATGCCCGTCACCCTGTGCTCGACCGGCTTTGCGGTGCTGTATTCGGGGCTGTCCAAAACGCCGATCGTCACGGTAGAGCGCTTGAGCCGCCAGCGGCTGCAAGGCGCAGCGGGCTTGCAGCGCACCGACCACTTTTATGCCGATGCACGCCTGCGCGCGGCCTACAAGGCCGAGCTGTCCGATTACCAGGCCAGCGGCTATGACCGAGGCCATATGGCGCCAGCAGCGGACCAGAGCACCACCACCGGCATGGCGCAGTCCTTTGCGCTGTCCAACATGGTGCCGCAGGACCCGACGCACAACCGCCAGGTCTGGTCCAAGCTCGAAGCGGATGTGCGCAAGTACGCCAAGCGCGCCAGCGGCAATGTCTTTGTCTATACCGGGCCCTTGTTCGAGGGCCAGACCCCCACCATTGGCCGCAACCAGGTCTGGGTGCCCAGCCATTTGTACAAGCTGGTGTTTGATGAGCAGCAGCAGCGCGCCTGGGCCTGGGTGCTGCCCAACCGGGGCGATGCGCAGCTGGGCGCGCCGATGAGCTATGCGCAATTTGTGCAGCGGACGGGGCGCAATTTTCTGCCCCATCTGCACTGAACCCTTTGGCTGAGCTTTAGGCGCCCGGCTTCATCCAATCGGCATGCCAGCCGCCCCCCAGCTCCTGGATGAGTTGGGCCGCTGCCAGCTGCTGGTTCAGCTGCAGCTGGTTCAAGGACCGGCGCGCCGACAGCGCAGTCGCCTGGGCGGTGACCACATCGGTATAGGGAACCTGTCCTTCCTTGTAGCGGTTGAGCATCTGCTGCTCGACCTTCTCCGCCGAATCCAGGCTTTGCTGCAGCAGTGGCTTTTGGGCATTGAGCGCCGCCACATTGCTCAGCACATCCTCGACCGCCTGGAACGCCGCCAGCACCGACTGGCGGTAGCTGGCAGTGCGGGCCGCATGCGCGGCGCGGGCCGAATCGACCTGCGCGGTGGTGGCGCCGGCGTTGAAGATGCTCTGGCTCAGCGATGCACCCAGCGACCACAGCAGGCCCGAGGCGCTGAACAGGTTGCCCAGGTTGGAACCCGAACGGTTGAGCGAGCCGCTCAGGCTCAGGCTCGGGTAATACGCCGCCTGGGCCACGCCGATCTGGGCATTGGCAGCGGCCACTGCACGCTCGGCAGCGGCAATATCGGGCCGGCGCTCCAGCAGGGTCGAGGGCACCACGCCCGGAATCTCGGGCACGGTCACGTTCCAGGCGGCCGGCGGCAGGTCAAACTGCGCCGGCGCCTGGCCCGTCAGCACCGCAATCGCATGCTCATAGGTCTGGCGCGACTGGCGCAGGGATTCCACACTGGCCTGGGTCGTCGTCAAGGTGGTCTGCGCCTGCAGCACCGCGGTGCGCGCCTCCACCCCCACGTCGTAGCGGTTCTGAGCAATCAGCAGGCTGCGCTGGTAACCCTCGATCGATTGCAGCAGGATCTGCATCTCGGCATCGGCCTCGCGCAGGCGGAAATAGTTCTGCACCAGGCTGCCCACGGCCGACAGGCGCGCAGCGGCCAGATCGGCTTCGCTCGCCTGGGCACTGCTTTGGGCAGCGCTCACCGATTCGCGCAGACGGCCCCACAGGTCCGCATCCCAGGCGGCGCTGATGCCCAGCGAGGCACTGCCATTGCTGCTGGACTGGCTGCCGCCCTGGCGTGTCTGGCCCAGGCTGCCACTGACGGTCGGCAGCAAGCCGGCCTGCTCCACGCGCAACGCGGCCTGGGCTTGCTGCACGGCAGCTGCGGCCGCGGCAATGTTTTGGTTGTGCACCTGCACCTGCGCGGCGAGCTGGTTGAGCGGCTCGTCTGCGAACAGCGTCCACCAGTCGCCCCGGTCCACCGCATCGTTGGGCTGGGCGCTTTGCCACAGCGCGCCCGCTTCCTTGAAGCTGGCAGGTGCTGGGGTGGCGGGCACCTGGTAGACGGGGGCCACCGAGCAGGCGCTCAACAGCCCGGCGCAGCACAGCGCCAGCGCCAGGCTGCGCAACAGGGGGAGGCGAGAAGGCTTGGAAAGATCAAGAGAAGGCGTCATGGCGTATCAGTGTTCCAGGGTGGGCATGCCGTCGCTCGAGGCACGGCCCAGGTCACGCTCGTTGGGTGCGCGGCGGCGCAGCTTGTCCATCAGCACATAGACCACGGGGGTGGTGACCAGGGTCAGCAATTGGCTGGCCAGCAGGCCGCCAATGATGGCGATGCCCAGCGGTTGGCGCAGCTCCGAGCCCTGGCCAAAGCCAATGGCCAGCGGCAGGGCCCCAAGCGCGGCAGCCAAGGTGGTCATCAGGATGGGGCGAAAGCGCAGCAGGCAGGCTTCGCGCACCGCGTCGATCGCGGACAGCCCCCGCGATCGCTCGGCCTCCAGCGCAAAGTCGATGATCAAGATGGCGTTTTTCTTCACGATGCCAATGAGCAAGAACACCCCGATGAGCGCAATCACCGTGAACTGCATGTCAAACAGCATCAGCGCAATCACCGCGCCCACCCCCGCCGATGGCAAGGTGGACAGAACGGTGATCGGGTGCACCAGGCTTTCATAGAGCATGCCCAGCACAATGTAGATCACGACAATCGCGGCCAGGATCAGGTAGAGCTGCTGGTTCTGCGACTTCTGAAAGCTCAGCGCCGTGCCCTGGAAGCTGCCGCGCACATTGATCGGCATGGCGATATCGGCCTCGGCCTGGGCAATCACCTGCTGGGCTTCGCTCAGCGCCACGCCTGCGTCCAGGTTGAACGATATCGTTGTCGACAGCTCACCGTCCTGGTGGTTCACACTAGTGGGCGCGGGGCGCTCAAGCACCTTGGCAAAGCTCGACAGCGGCACCATGGTGGCCACGCTGGTGCTGATCACGCTGCCGGTCGATGCACTGCGCAGCGCCGGGTTGGCCGCGGTGCCCTCGGTGCCGCTCAGGTTCGATGGCACATAGATATCCTGCAACGCTGGTGGCCCGCGCGTGTATTCGGGCGCCCATTCCATGATCACCGAGTACTGGTTCAGATCGCTGTAGATGGTGGCCACCGAGCGCTGGCCAAAGGCGTTGTAGAGCGCATTGTTGATGGACTTGGCATTCACCCCCAGGCGTGCTGCGGCCTGTTTGTCCACCTCCACATAGACTTCCACGCCGCTGTCGGACTGGTCGGTGTCCACATCCTGCAGCAAGGGCTCTTGCTTGAGCCGCTCGGCCAGGCGCGTAGCCCATTTCTTCATGTCGGCGGTGTTGTCGCTCTTGAGGGTGTACTGGTAGGTCGAGTTCGACGAGCGCCCGCCCATGCGCAAATCCTGCACCGGGTTCAGAAACACGCGCAGACCGGTGATCTGCGACAGCTGCGGACGCAGCCTTGCCACCACCTGCAGGCTGGTCACATCACGCTCGCTGACCGGCTTGAGGTTGATGAACACAAAGCCGCCGCCCGAGCGGCTGCCACCGGCAAAACCCACCACCGTGTCAATCGCCGGGTCCTGCTGGATGATGGCCAGCGCCTCCTTGAGCTTGCCGGCCATCGCGGTCGACGAGATGCTCTGGTCTGCGCGCAGGCCGCCGGCGAGCTGGCCGTTGTCCTGCTGCGGGAAAAAGCCCTTTTGCACATGCAGGAACAGATAGCCGTTCATGCCGATGACGATCACCAGGATCAGCATCACCACCGCCTTGGCATGCAAGGCCCAGTCGAGGCAGCGTTCGTAGACGCGCAGCATCCAGTCATAGCCGCTTTCCAGCGCGCGGGCAAAGCGGCTGCGCGGTGCCGTCTCGATCGCATCCTCATTGCGAAGAAACCAGGCGCACATCATCGGCGTGGTGGTCAGCGAGATGACCAGCGAGATCATCACCGCGACCGACAAGGTCACGGCGAATTCCTTGAACAAGCGGCCGATCTGCCCCTCCATGAACAGCAGCGGAATGAACACCGCCACCAGGGACAGGCTGATCGACAGCACGGTAAAGCCCACTTCGCGCGCGCCCTGCAGCGCGGCGGCCATCTTGTCCATGCCCTGCTCGATATGGCGGCTGGTGTTCTCCAGCACCACAATCGCGTCATCCACGACAAAACCGGTGGCCACCGTCAGCGCCATCAGGCTGAGGTTGTTGAGGCTATAGCCCAGCAGGTACATGACGCCAAAGGTGCCCAGCAGCGAAACGACGGTGGCCACGGCCGGAATCACCGTGGCGCGCGCCTTGCGGATAAAGGCGCCCACCACCAGCACCACCAGGATCACCGACACCATCAAGGTGGTCTCGATCTCGCGCAGCGACGAGCGGATCGAGTTGGTGCTGTCGCTGGCCACCTGGATCTTCACATCCTTGGGCAGCTGGGCCTGCAGCTCGGGCAGGAGCTTGCGCACGTTGTCCACGGTATTGATGATGTTGGCGCCGGGCTGGCGCGTGATCAGCACCAGGATGGCGGGCTGGCCGTTGAACAGGCCCATCGTGTAGACATTGGCTGGCCCGTCGATGACCCGCGCCACATCGCCCAGCCGGACGGCCGCATTGTCGCGCCAGCCCACCACCAGGCCCTGGTACCAGCTGGCCTTGCGCTCGGGCGCTGGGGTGTAGATCTGCAGGCGGTTGCCGCCACTCTCGATGGCGCCCTTGGGCCGGTTGGCATTGGCCGCCTGGATGGCGGCGCGCACATCTTCGGTCGCAATGCCGTAGTGGCTCAGCGCCTGGGGCAAGAGCTCGACCCGCACCGCCGGCAAGGAGCCGCCGCCGATTTCCACATCACCCACACCATCGACCTGCGAGATGCGCTGGCTCACCACGTTGGAGACCTCGTCATACAGCTCACCGGGCGTGCGCGTGGGCGAGGTCATCGCCAAGATGATGATCGGCGAATCCGAGGGGTTCATCTTGCGGTAGGTGGGGTTGCTGCGCAGGTCAGATGGCAGATCGGTGCGCGCGGCATTGATGGCCGCCTGCACCTCGCGCGCGGCGCCATTGATGTCGCGGTTGAGGTCAAACTGCAAGGTCACATTGGCCGAGCCGGTCGAGCTGCGCGAGGTCATCTCGTTGACCCCGGCAATCACGCCCAGGTGGCGCTCCAGCGGTGTGGCCACGCTCGAGGCCATGTTCTCCGGGCTCGCGCCCGAGAGGCTGGCCGTGACCGAGATCACCGGGTAGTCCACCTGCGGCAGCGGTGCCACCGGCAGCGCAAAGAACGCGGCAATGCCCGCCAATGCCATGCCAATGGTCAGCAGGACCGTTGCGACCGGGCGTTTGACAAAGGGCTGGGACAGGTTCATGCCTGCACCTCGGCATGGCTGCCATCCGCAGTACCGGCTTGGCGGCGGCCAAAGCGGGCACCCAGGCGGTCAAACACCAGGTAGATCACTGGTGTGGTGAACAGGGTCAGCAACTGGCTGAGCATCAACCCGCCAAAAATGGCCAGGCCCAGCGGGCGGCGCAGCTCGGCGCCCTCGCCCCAGCCAAACATCAGCGGCAGCGCGGCAAACAAGGCGGCCAAGGTCGTCATCAAGATGGGCCGAAAGCGCAGCAGCGCGGCCTGGTGGATGGCCTCTTGCGGCCCCATGCCCTGGTTGCGCTCGGCATCGATCGCAAAGTCGATCATCATGATCGCGTTCTTCTTGACGATGCCGATCAGCAAGATGATGCCGATGATGCCGATCACACCCAGGTCGTTGCCGCTGATCATCAGCGCCAGCAAGGCGCCCACGCCAGCAGACGGCAAGGTGGACAAAATGGTCATCGGGTGCACATAGCTCTCGTACAGCACGCCCAGCACGATGTAGACGCAGATGAGCGCTGCCAGAATCAAGACCAGCTGGCTGGTGAGCGAGTTCTGGTAGGCGGCCGCAGCGCCGAGGAACTCCATGGTCAGCGATGCGGGCATGCCAATATCCTTGGCCGCCTGCTTGATGGCATCGACCGCATGGCCCAGCGACACGCCGGGCGCGGTGTCAAAGCCCAGGGTGGCGGCCGGGTACTGCGACACGCGCGTCACCTGCAGCGGTGCCATCTGCTCCTCGATCTTGGCAATCGCCGACAGCGGCGTCGCGCCCGTGCTGCTGGCATTGATCGCCAGGTTGCCCAAGGTCTGCACGCTGTTGAGCTGCTCCTGCTGCGCCTCCAGAATCACGCGGTACTGGTTGGTCTCGGTAAAGATGGTCGAGACAATGCGCTGGCCAAAGGCACTGTAGAGGCTGTCATCAATGCTGCTGGCGCTGATGCCCAGGCGCGATGCGGTATCGCGGTCCACATTCACATAAGCCGACAGGCCCTTGCGCCCGGCGTCGCTGGTGGCATTGCGCACCTGAGCCACATTCTGCAACTGGCTGACGAGCTTTTGCGTCCAGTCATTGACCTGGTCGGTGTTCACGCCGCCAATCGAGAGGCGGTATTCGGTGGGACCGGTTTGCGAGTCGATGGTCAGGTCCTGCGAGGGCTGCAGAAAAATGCGCACCCCTGCCACCTGGCTCACCCGCTCGCGCAGGCGCTGCATCACCTCGTCCTGCGCATCATGCGGCCGGGTCAGGTTAATCGACAGGCTGCCGGTGTTGAGCATGGTATTGTTGGCCGCATCCACGCCCACCACCGAGCTGACCGAGGCGACATCCTTGTCCTGCAGAATGGCGCTCACCGCCTGCTGCTGCAGGTTGCTCATGCGGGCAAAGGACACTTCTTGCGCCGCCTCGATCTGCGCCTGCAGCTGGCCGGTGTCCTGCGTCGGGAACAGGCCCTTGGGGATGGCCAGGTAGAGCAGGCCCGTCAGCACCACGGTGGCCACGGCCACGACCAGGGTCAGCGCCTGGTGGCGAAACACCCAGTGCAGGCCCCGGTCGTAATGGTGGATCACTTTGTCAAAACCGCGCTGCACCGAGCTGGCCCAGCCACGCGTGTGCGCGCTGGTGTCCTCTTGCTTGAGCCAGCGCGCCGACATCATCGGCACCAGGGTGAGCGAGACCACCGCCGAGATCAGGATGGTGATGGCCAGGGTCACCGCAAACTCGCGGAACAGGCGCCCGACGATATCGCCCATGAAGAGCAGCGGAATCAGCACCGCGATCAGCGACACCGTCAGCGAGATGATGGTGAAGCCGATCTGCGCCGCGCCCTTCAAGGCAGCGGCCATCGGCGTCTCGCCCTCTTCGATGTAGCGCGCAATGTTCTCGATCATCACGATCGCATCGTCGACGACAAAGCCGGTGGCAATGGTGAGCGCCATCAGGCTCAGGTTGTTCAGGCTGTAGCCCAGCAGGTACATGGCCCCGCAGCTGCCGATCAGCGAGATGGGCACCGCCAGGCTCGCAATCACCGTGGCACGCAGGCTGTGCAGGAAGAAGAAGATCACCAGCACCACCATCACCACGGCCAACGCCAGCTCCATCTGCACATGCTCGACCGAGGCGCGGATGCCGGTGGTGCGGTCGGTCAGCACCTTGACCTCAACCGAGGCCGGCAGGGACGCGGTGAGCTCAGGCAGGCGCTGCTTGATCGCATCCACCGTCGCAATCACATTGGCGCCGGGCTGGCGCTGCACGTTCAAGATGATAGCCGGCGTCTCATCGACCCAGGCAGCGAGCCGGTCGTTCTCGGCGCTCGCCACCACACGGGCCACATCCTTCATCAGCACCGGGGCGCCGTCCTTCCAGGACACCACCAGGTTCATATAGTCGGCAGCAGTCAGCAGCTGGTCATTGCTGTTGATCGAGTAGGAGCGCTTGGGGCCATCAAAACTGCCCTTGGCGGTGTTGGAGTTGGCATTGCTGATGGCAGTGCGCAGGCTGCTCAAGGTGATGCCATTGGCCGCCAGCGCCTGGGTGTTGGCCTGGATGCGCATCGCAGGCTTTTGCCCGCCTTCCAGGCTGACCAGTCCCACGCCAGCCACCTGGCTGATCTTCTGCGCCAGGCGGGTGTTGACGATGTTCTGCACCTCGGTGAGCGGCAGCTCCTTGGAGGTGATGGCCAGGCTCATCACCGGCGTGTCGGCCGGGTTGACCTTGGCATAGATCGGGGGTGCGGGCAGATCGGCCGGCAGCAATGCACTGCTGGCGTTGATCGCCGCCTGCACCTCTTGCTCGGCCACATCCAAGGACAGGCCCAGCTGGAACTGCAAGGTCACGATCGACACGCCCGCTGCGCTGGTCGATGCCATGCGGTCCAGGCCGGACATCTGGCCGAGCTGGCGCTCGAGCGGCGCGCTCACCGTGCGGCTCATCACCTCGGGGCTGGCCCCCGGGTACAGGGTCTGCACCTGGATCGTCGGGTAATCCACCTCGGGCAGCGCCGACAGCGGCAGCAGCCGAAAGCCCACCAGACCGGTCAGCACGATGGCCAGCATCAGCAAGGCCGTCGCTACCGGCCGCTGGATAAAGGGACGGGAAGGACTCATCGCTCAGCCCGCCTTATGGGTTGGCGCGCTGGGCGGGTTGCACGGTGCTGGCCGCTGGCGCCATGCCCTTGGGCACCTCATCCGGTTTGATCGCGGGTGCGGTCTGGCCGGAGCCGGTCGCAGGGGTT
>NZ_KE148528.1:38902-39195 GCF_000410635.1 Comamonas sp. B-9 | reverse complement strand
CGCAGCAGCGCATGCGCCTGCCGCAGCCCTGCCAGCATTGCGCCGCCGCTGGCTGTTGCCCTCGCTGGGCATGGCCGCTGCGGTCGTGATGACCGGCGGCACGGGCCTGCTGGCCTGGCAGCACTGGCAGGCGCAACCCGTGTTCAAGCAGGCCTATGCCTCGCAGCGCGGCCAGCAGCTGCAAGTACAGCTGCCCGATGGCAGCGAGCTGCGCCTCGATACCGCCACGCGGCTGGAGGTGGCCTACTACCGCGACCGCCGTGAAGTGCTGCTGCACGAGGGCCAGGCCGTGT
>NZ_KE148528.1:3832-38816 GCF_000410635.1 Comamonas sp. B-9 | reverse complement strand
TCGGTGCGCTATACACCGGGCCTGGCTGGCAGCGATGGCGTGCGCGTGGCCGTCGAAGAAGGCAAGGTGCGCGTGGTACGCCGCGATGGCGCGCCCGGCCCCGCGCTGGCGCAGATCGCCGAAGCCCAGACCTTGGTGGCCGGCCAGCAGATCAGCGCCAATCCCGAAGGCAGCCTGCGCCCCATCCAGCCCGTCGCCGCCGAAGGCATTGCCGCCTGGCGCGAGCACCGCATCAGCTTTGTCAACACGCCGCTTGCGCAGGCGCTGGCCGAGTTTGAGCGCTACGGCAGCACGGGCCTGACGATCAGCGACCCGGCCGTGGCCGCGCTGCGCCTGAGCGGCACCTTTGACCCTAGCGATACCCAGACCTTGCGCAAGGTGCTGCCCCATGCGCTGCCGGTGCGGCTGCAGCAGGTGGCGGGCGGACTGGAAATACGCGCGCTGCGTTGACGTCGCCAAGCCCCAGAAAATTTTTAATATTTTTTTCGCGCTCACTACCGTATTTCTCGCAACTCGTGCGTCTACCTCAGTAGGAATGATTTGCATTGACTACTTTGAGGACCTCCATGTCGTACCCCCTTCTGCGCCCCGCTCCGCTGGCTTTGGCCATGGCCCTGGCCTTGGGCTCCGTAGCAGCCCATGCGCAAAGCGCCGCGCTGCCGACCACGCCGCTGGCCTTCAGCATCCAGGCCCAGCCGCTGGCAGAGGCGCTCAATGACTGGGCGCGGCAAACGCGCATCCAGCTGATTGCCCAGCAAGGCCTGGTCGCCGGCAAGCGGGCCCCTGCCATCGTCGGCACCTTGACGCCCAACCAGGCGCTGGACCGCTTGCTGGCCGGCACCGGCCTGGTGGCCACGGTCGAAGGCCAGGCCGTGGTGATCAAGGCCGCCTCGGTCGGGGAAGAAGGCGCGACCCTGGCGACCGTCACCGTGACGGCCGATGCCCAGCGCGATGGCGCCACCGAAGGCACGGGCAGCTACACCCAGCGCGGCCCCAGCGCCACCGCCACGGGCTTGAGCCTGAGCCTGCGCGAAACCCCGCAGTCGGTCAGCGTGATGACGCGCCAGCGCATGGACGACTTCAAGCTCGACACCCTGACCGATGTGATGGAGCAGACCCCGGGCATCGGCACCTACCGCCAGGGCAATGCCACCGATTTCCAGGCACGCGGCACCTCGGTCAACCTGCAGACCGATGGCATGGCCCAAGTGCGCAGCGGCTGGTACTACCTGACCAGCACCCTGTTCTCGCTCGACGACATGGCCGAGATCGACCATATCGATGTGCTCAAGGGCTCGTCGGGCCTGGTGGTTGGCAAGGGCGAATACGGCGCCACCGTCAACATGGTGCGCAAGCGCCCCACACGGACCTTCCAGGCCAGCGTGCAGGCCAGCGCCGGCAGCTGGGACAGCTACCGCGCGCAGGCCGATATCGGCGGCCCGCTCAACGAGGCGGGCACGCTGCGCGGCCGCCTGGTGGCCTCGGCCACCGATGCGGGCAGCTTTCGCGACCATGAAGACAGCAGAAGCAAGATGCTGTTCGGCACCCTGGAAGCGGACCTCAGCCCGGACACCTTGTTGAATGTCGGCTTTACCTACCGCCAGCGTGCAGCCAACGGCATCGGCACCACCCAACCCATCCAGGGCTACACCCGTGCCGGTGTCAAAACACCCGACCGGCCGCGTTCGTTCAACACCGGCGCGCCCTGGGGCGGTTATGACCAGGATTCGCTCAACCTCTTCGGCAGCCTGGAGCAGCGCCTGGGCAATGGCTGGACGAGCAGCCTCAAGTTCTCGCACCAGCAGGTGCGCATGGATGACATGTTTGCCGGCTACCTCTACGACCAGGACCGGGTCAACTACGGCCGCTGGACCGACATGCGCAACGACAACTGGACCGTGAACCTGGACATCAAGGGCCCGTTCAGCCTGCTGGGCCGCCAGCACGAACTGCTCGCCGGCCTTGGTATTTCGCGCTTCCAGAGCAGCGTCAAGCTGCCGTTGAACGCGCTGACCCTGCTGCCGCTCGATGGCCTGGGCACCCGCTACGACCAGGGCGGCGCCTACCTGCCCGAGCCCGACACCAGCAGCTGGACCTATGGCGACAACCGCTTCAGCCAAAAGCAGCGCTATGCCTATGCGGCAGGCCGCTTTCAGCTCAGCGATCCTGTGCAGCTGATTGCGGGCTTGCGCGTGACCAAGTTCGAAGAGCGCGACACCACCCCCTACTGGTGGAACTACGACATGAACGAGAGCGCGGTCTACACGCCCTACGCCGGTCTGGTCTACGACTTCCACCCGAACATGTCGGCCTACGCCAGCTACGCCAGCATCTTCCAGCCGCAGACCTCGCAGGACGAGCAGGGCCGCACCCTCAAGCCCGAAGAAGGCAACACCTATGAGGTCGGCATCAAGGGCGAGTTCTTTGACAAGCGCCTCAACGCCAGCATCAGCCACTACTGGATCAAGACCAAGAACACCGCCGAGGAAACCGGTGGCCTCACCCCTGGTGGCGACACCGCCTACCGCTCCGTCGCCTCTGCCCCCCGCCACGGCTGGGAGCTGGAGCTGTCGGGCGAGCTGGCACGCGGCTGGCAGGCCCAGGGCAGCCTGGTGCGGCAAAACAGCTCGCTGAGCAACACCAGCCAGTACCCCGAGTACCAGTTCAAACTGGGCAGCACCTACCGCTTTGACGAAGGCGCGCTGCGTGGCCTGACCGTCGGTGCCTCCACCCGCTGGCAGGACAAGACCTCCGTCAGCAACAGCGCTGCTACCCTGGAACAAAGCAGCTACGCGGTGCTGGACCTGATGGCCCGCTACCAGGTCGACAAGCAGCTGTCCTTCAGCCTGAACGTCAACAACGCGCTGGACAAGCACTACAAAGCGGGTGTGAACAACTTCAGCGCCATTGGCCTGTACTACACCTGGGGAGCGCCGCGCAGCGTGAATGTGGGCATGCGTTACGACTTCTGATGACGCAGACGAGGTTGACCGCGGCGCCTGGCAACCTCGTCACTCAGCGGCGTCTGTTTCGTACCAGATGCATCGCTCATGTTAGATTGAGGAATTCACTCACATTGCATACTTCCATTACGCATCCATGACCTTCATGCGTCAAACTTTCATGGCTGTGCGCTATTTGGCCCTACTATTGTTCGTATTGGGGGCGGCCGTCTTGACTGCGCTTTTAGTGGCGAATTGGCATGACGATCCGCTCAGCGAAATGGCCCGCCAAGTGCTACAGATGCCGCCGACTGACGCCATGCAGGAGGGCAATGGCTATCTGATCATCGTGGGTTTAAATGCACCCACTGATAGCGGCAATCCTATTAGCAGCGCTGAGACGTTTGCGCGCCAATCCCTGGCGAAGTCGCAGGAAGCACGTCACCAGGCCAAGCAGGCGCCGCAAAGCTTCGATGCGATCATGGCTTGGGCAACCTCCACAGGCGAAGACGGGGTTTCTCCACTGACTCTTGACTGCTCCTGGAAGGCCGACAAAGACTGCTTTAGTTGGACACTGGCAAATAGAAATCAGGTCCTTACGTTGGTGCAAACATATCGCCCATTGCTCGTTCGCTATGAAGCGGCAGCAACGGCTCCGCAGTTCATCAACCTTCCTTACGATATTTTCAATCCACTCCCTTCCTACTCTCAGCTGCGCAGCGTCCATGCGCTGATGTTGGCGAAAGCTACTCTGGAATGGCCGCTGTCTGCGCAGGTAGCTTTGGATACGATGGAAATCACCAGCAGACTGCGAGCACGCATGGGCAACACCGCCAGCAGTTTGTTAGAAGCCATGGTGGTGCTGGAAATGCAAAGCGCAGAGTTACGCTGGCTCAGCCAGGCAATGAGGCATACGAATGCCCACATATCACCCATCGTCTCTTCAAGAATCCGGGAGCTCATCTTGCAGCCCGGCCCAAATCTAGACTCCGCGCTGCAGGGAGAGCAACAGTTGATTGTCGGAATGCTCCCATTGGTATCGCAAAAGGGGCAATACGACAGCTGGCAAGAAAAGCTGCATGACAACCTCTCACGCCTCGGCGTTCTACCAATCGCCACCTTGAATGCCTCGCTGGAGCATCTGGACCAAATCAAAGCCATGGCACATTTGCCCGCCAATGCGTTAGAGGCAGCCTTCAAGACATACCATCGGGTATCGGCTGACCGCTATCACTGCGCCCGTCCACTTCGGCTGCGCAACTACTTTGGGACATGCATGGTTGCTATGAACTCTGATCACTATCAAAGCTCTTTTCAACGCGTCCACGACTTGGACGGCTACCGCCGTTTGGTCATGCTGCAATACCTTGCGATGCACAAAAGCATTCCTGCCCAGGACATGCAGGCTTGGGTACAAGCATCCCCTACCGAGCTGCACAATCCTTACACCTTGCAAGCCATGCAATGGCTAGCCGCCACGCATAGCCTGATTTTTGAAGGCAAGGAGCCACACCGGAGCAATCCTGGGGGTTCCGCAACCTATCGCATACCTTTGCGTCAAAAGGTGCCTTGAGACAGGCTCTGAACTTTGAAGGCTCGCTTGCAGGGCTGTGAGGACCACCACCCCAGCGCTCCATCCGCCCTGCCAGCCTCTCACTACAAACCTGGACTCGTCGTGACCAGCGCAGTGCGTCGCAGCTACATACCGGTTCTCGTGCCCCAATACACGCTTTGCTATTAGGCGATAGTCCCGTTGACGATGGCATAGCCTATGCCAGCTGCCCTCTGCTTGGGGGAGGCCCAAGTTGGCGGTAACGCGCGCAAGGGTGACGACGTGCTCCGAACAGAGCCGCAAAATCCCACTGGCCAAATCGTTCAGCGCTTGCGGGGAGCCCATCTAGTGAATGTGTACTACGGATGGCAGCGTCATCTTGGTTTTGAGCAATTTCGCGCTCTCATAGCGGGTGGCCCCAATGCTGGCCGATCCATAGAACAACGCCGCATCCGAGCGGCTGGTATAGGACACCAGTGCCTCCGCCGTATTCACCGGCACCTGAAGGTTGATCGGCTAGAAACTGCTGGTCGTGGCAACTCCCCCAATGGGCACCAAGCTACTCAGCTCGCAGAGCCGCCTACTGAACAGAAGCCCTTTAGTCATCAACGCCGCATTGTTGCCGTAGCCCTGGGTGTAGCTATCAGAAGCTGCGTTAGCAAGCGAGGTAGAAATAGTGCAGCAGCCAGTCTCTCCAGAAGAGAAGAGGACGGGCTGACAAGCAGAAGATCCCTTCTGATTTCTCCCGTTTAGACAGAGGTCTTGCACCGCATCGTGTCCAGGGCAGACCCATTGTGTTCGGTAGGTTTGCGGCAATCCCCTGAATGGACCATACCCGGTCAAAGCAATATCTTCCAAAAGCAGCAATACGGCGCAGACAGCGACAGAGCCCAAGTCATAAGAAAAGAGCCCGTTGGCTGAAAAACCGACGAGCTAGGCTGCCATGGGTTGGATAGTGATTAGCCGGCTTTATCAAATGCTGCAGCCAGCCTGTCAACCGCCTGCTCAATCTGCGCCACATCGGGCGCGGCAAAAGACAGGCGCATCGAATGCAGGTTGGCGTTGTCGGCATAAAAGGCCTTGCCCGGCACAAAGATCACGTTGGCGGCCACCGCAGCATCAAACAGCTTTTGCGGATCGATGCGGGTGTCGAACGTCAACCAGACAAACATGCCGCCAGCGGGCTGCACAAACTGCACCAGGTCACCCAGCCGCGCCTTCAGGCCCTGGGTCAAGGCCAGCATGCGGCGCTGGTATTCGGCGCAGGCCTTGGCCACAGCCTGGCCATAGCGGCCCGACTGCAGGTAGCTGGCGGCCACGGCTTGCGCCAGCGGCGAGGTGCAGAGGTCATTGGTCTGCTTGGCCACCGTGCAGCGGCGCAGCACGGCCGGGTCGGCCACCATCCAGCCCACGCGCAGGCCGGGGGCCACGGTCTTGGACAGGCTCGACAGGTAGACCACGGGGTTCTCTCCCTCGCCCACTTGCTGCTGGGCCGCGGCATAGACGGGGGCTGGGCGGGCATCGGTGAAGGCCAGCTCGCCGTAGGGATCGTCCTCGACGACGACAAAGCCATACTGCAGCGCCAGCTGCACCAGGCGCTCGCGGCGCTTCTGTGTCAGCAAGGTGCCGCAGGGGTTGGAGAAGTTGGGCACGGTGTAGAGCAGCTTGGGGCGCTCGGCCACCGGCAGCGCAGCCAGCATGGCGGCCAGCGCTTCGACATCCAGGCCATCGCCATCGACCGGCGTGCTCAGCATCCTGGCGCCCGCCTGGCGCAGCGCCGCAAGGGTGGCGGGGTAAGCCGGGGTCTCCACGCAGACGGCATCGCCGGGCTGGATCAGCACGCGCAGCAGCAGGTCAAAACCCTGTTGCGAGCCGGTGGTCACCAGCATGTCGGCCGCTGTGCAGCGGATGCCCCGGGCCTGGCACTGGGCTGCCAATTGCTCGCGCAGCGCGGGCGAGCCTTCGGTGGCGCCGTACTGCAGCGCGGTGGCGCCGGTGGTCATCGCCTGCGCGGCCGCCGCTGCCAGGCCTTCCTGGTCAAACAGGCTGGGCGAGGGGTAGCCACCGGCCAGCGAGATCATGCCCGGGCGGCTCAGGTAGGGAAACAGCTCGCGGATGGGCGAGCCCTGGGGGTTGGCGAATGCGGGAGTGAATTGAAAAAAGGACATGGCCTTGTCTCGCTGGGTTGTCTCTGGTGGTTGTTGTTGGCCATGCCTGCCCATGCAGGCATGGCCAGGGTCTTAGTTTTTGGCCGTGCCCAAATCCACGGTGCCGCAAAGGTGCTGGGGGTCCAGCCGGTCGCGCCAGCCATCGGCCCATTGCTGCAGCAGCGGCGGCGTAAAGCGCTGGTAGTAAGCCAGGTTGTGCGGGCCCACACCGTGCTCCGCGCTGTAGCTGCCCGCAAAGTCCTGCACCACCATGCCGTAGATGGCATCGCGCAGGCGCTGCACTACGGCCGGGTCGTACTGCTCGGGCGCATCCTTGAGCCAGATGACATTGAAGTGCACACCGCCATCGGCGATATGGCCAAAGTCCACGACGGTGAGGAAGGGGTAGTCGCGCGCCACCAGCTCGCGGCCTTTGCGGCAGAACTCCATGATGCGCGAGCGTGGCACCGACACATCAAACGCAATGGGCTTGCCCAGCGCGCGTGCACCTTCGCTGATGCTATGGCGCAGGTGCCACAGCTCGGTGGCATTGCCCAAGGCCGCGTTGACGATGGTCGACTCGAACTGGTCTTCCAGGAAGCTGTTGAGCGCCTCTTGCAGATCCAGCTGGCTGTATTTGGCAGCGGCATTGGCTTCCAGCTCGACCAGGATGGCGAACTCGGGCGCATCATCCGGCGCAAAGGGGTTGCGCAGGTTGGGCACATGGTCAATGGCCGCCTGCATCGCGTTGCCCGAGATGCCTTCAAATGCGGCCAGCCAATCGCCCAGGTCGCGCTCAAAGGCCTGCAGCAGCTCCATCACCGCCTCGTCCGAGGCCGGCACCACCAGCGCCGTGGCGCGCTGCGCCGGGCGGGCATGCACCTGCAGGGTGGCCTGCGTCACGATGGCGCCGGCCCCAGAGCCGCCGACAAACAGCTGCTTCCAGTCCACGCCGGTATTGTTCTTGCGCAGCGCGCGGCCCAGCTCCACCACCTCGCCGGGCGGGTCCATCAGTACCACTTGCAGTGCCATCAGGTTGGAGCGCACATCGCCGTAGCGGATCAGGCGCGTGCCACCGGTGTTGGTGGCCACCATGCCGCCGATCGAGGGGTTGGCCCCCAGGTCGATCGGAAACCAGAGGCCGTGGGGTTCGAGCTGGTCGTTGAGCTCCTGCAGGGTGACGCCGGCATCGACGACCACGCTGCGGTTGGCCACATCCACCTCGCAGTGGCTGCGCAGACGCGAGAGGCTCAGCACCAGCTGGGTGCCGCTCATGTCCGGCGTGCTGGCGCCCACCATGCCGGTGTTGGCGCCTTGGGGCAGCAGCGCCAGGCCGCGCTCGGCGCACAGCCGCACGACGGCCTGCACCTGTGCCACATCGGCGGGGCGCACCACCAGGCGCGCACGGCCCTGGCCGTAGCGCGCGCCTTCCTCATAGGCGGCCATATCGGCGCCTTGCAGCACCCCGACTTCACCCACAATGGCGTGCAGCGCACTCAGCAGTTCGCGGTTGTCCAGATCAGAGGCGGCCATCGCTCAGGCCACGCTTTCTGCTACATCGGCTTGCGCCAGGGCCTCGCGCACCGCTTGCAAGGATGCGTCCTGCATCGCCTGGTACAGCGCGATCTCGTCATGCACCTGGGCACCCAGGTCGGCCTCGAAGGCCTGCTGCGCCTGGTTGGCCTCGTAATGCTTTTGCTCTTCGCCGCCCAGGTTGGACTGGAAGATACCGGCCGCGCTCACCGGCAAAAAGTCCTCGTACACGATGGGCTCGGCACGCACCACGCCGTCGGCAATCAGGGTCTCGATATCGGCCGAGGCATCGCCCACGGGCTGCTGCAGCACATAGCGGTAGAACGCCAGGCCCTGCTGGCGCATGGCGTCATGGCTGTCGGGGAAGGCGGCAAAGGACGACTCCAGGCGGTCCTGGTAGTTGGCGCTGGCGCTGCCGGCATTGCCCATGCTGCGCACATTGGCCAGCAGGCTGTCATACAGCGCGCGGCCCTTGCGGGTCAGGGCCACGCCGCGTTGCTCGATCTCGCCAAAGCGGGCGGTGTGCGTGCCCTGGTCGTCGCTGCCGGGGAAGTTCACGCGCTCCTGCAGCGCCTTGAAGCTGGTCTGGCGCAGCAGGATCGGGCAGGCGCGGCGGGGTGGGCCTTCGACCACATCCTTGGCATCCATGCCATGGGCGGGCATGCCCAGCTGGGCGGCGTCGATATCGAGCGTGCGCGGCGTCAGGTGGTTGATGTGCGGGCCCTTGAAGCAGACCACATCGGCCACCAGGCGGTGCGCCTTGTGCAGCTTGTCGTAGGTGGCGGCATCCACGGTCGCCTCGCTGTGCCAGCGGAAAGTCTCCAGCGCTTCACGCACAAATTCGTCGGCCTCTGCATCGCTCAGGCCACCAGCGGCTTCGCACTGGGCGATCAGCGCCAGCGCGCGATCGGTGAAGATCTGGCGGCGGGCCAGGATGGCGGCCGACTGCGCGCGCAGCGCCTCATCGGCCAGCAGGTCCAGGCGCAGCAGCGAGGTGAACACGCGAAAAGGGTTGCGGTTGAGCGAGCTGCTCAAGACCGGGCGGAAGGCGGTGGAGTGCACCGGCACGCCCGCCACCGACAGGTCATAGTAGCCCACGGCCTCCATGCCCATCACGGCAAACAGGCGACGCAGGGTGGACAGCTCTTCCTTGGTGCCGACGCGGATGGCGCCATGGCGCTCCACATCCAGGCGGTCCAGCTCGTCAGCCTGCGCCATTGCATTGGCCAGTGCGGGCTGGGCCTTCAGCACCTCGCCATTGACCTGGGCTACCAGTTCCATCAAGTTGCCGTATTGCGGCACTTCGTCGCGGTACATATCGGACATGGCGCGGGAGAAGCGCGAACGAACCTCATCGGGGTGCACAAAGTGGGTCATCGTGGGTACCAGATCAATAGCTAATAAAACGGGAAAACCGGGCCTTGGCGGCCGGCCACAAAGCGGCTGCGCACCAAGACAACACTGCGCGTCATGCTAGGCAGAGCCTTGTGCCAGGTCAAACGACAATAGCGCGGCAAATTATTCCAATTACGCACAACATGGCGGGGGCCGGTGCCTGCGATGAAAAATGCGATGTTTGGCGCAGCCATCGCTGCCCGATAGGCGCGGCCTGCGGGCATAAAAAAACCCAGCCGAGGCTGGGTGGGTACAGGGTGCAAGCGCGCAGCTTACTGGTCCGCGTAGGCTTCCAGTGGCTTGTCGTTGGGCTCTTGCAGCAGCTTCTTCAGGGTATCGCTCATCGGCAGGTTCAGCGCCTGGCCCTTGGGCGGGATGGGTTGCATGAACCACTTGTCATAGACCTTGGCCAGCTCGCCGGACTTCATCATCTTGGTCAGGCTGTCGTCCACGGCCTTCTTGAAGGCCGGGTCGTCCTTGCGGAACAGCAGCGCAATCGGCTCCGATCCCAGCGCCTCGCCGACAATCTTGTAGCCAGCCGGGTTAGCCGAGTTCGCGATCACGCCGGCGAGCAGGTTGTCGTCGAGCACAAAGGCGTCAGCGCGGCCCGATTCGAGCAGCATGAAGCTCTCGAAATGGTCCTTGCCCAGGGTCGTGGGCAGGTTGATGCTGTTGTCCTTGGCGAACTTGCGCAGCAGCTGCACGGCGGTGGTACCGGCCGAGGCCGCCACCGTCTTGCCATCGAGCTGCTTGACGCTGGTGATGTTGGAGTCCGCACGCACCGCTGCGCGCACCTGGCTCACATAGGTGGTCACGGCAAAAGCCACCTGCTTTTGGCGGCTCAGGTTGTTGGTGGTGGGGCCGCAGCCAATGTCCACGGTACCGTTTTGCACCAGCGGCATCGTGTTCTGCGCCGTCAGCGCCATGTATTCGATCTTGGCCTTGGGCGCAATTTCCTTGAGCACGCGCTCGCACAGCTCGACGTGGTAGCCGCCAAAGGTCTGGTTGGAGCCGATCGCATAGGCCATCGGGGCCGAGCTCTCGCGCACGCCCACCACCACCTTGCCGGTGCTGTTGATCTTGTCGAAGGTGCTTTGCGCAAATGCCGCGCCGCCTGCGGCAAAAGCCACTGCTGCAGCCACCATCTTGATGCTGAATTTCATTGTGTACTCCTTGGAATGAACGAACTGCTATCCCGGCACCGGGCCAAGATGCCTCACCAGCTTTGCGATTGCGCTGGTCTTGGTGCGCTGCACATGCGCTTTAAAACAAAAAGGATGCGCCGGTTTTGCGCCAGCGCATCCAGCCTCCGAGTATTCCAGAGAGTCGCGCCAATCCCTAGCGCGTATTTAGAAGCATGTGTTGCTGTTTTGGAAACACCGTGCTGCACTGCCGTATTCGCTGACGGCAGTGCCTGGCGCGTAGCATCAGGGCGCCAAGCGGCTGACCAGCGCCACGGTCGAGGGATCGACGCCTTGCCAGTCGCCCTGGTCGCGGCGCGCAAACAGGTCCTTGGCCAGTTGCTTGCCCAGCTCCACGCCCCACTGGTCAAAGCTGTTGATACCCCAAAGGGCACCGCTGACAAACACGCGGTGCTCGTACAGCGCGATCAGCGCGCCCAGCGAGGTGGGGGTGAGCTTGTCCATCAGCAAGAAGCTGCTGGGGCGGTTGCCCGGGCAGTACTTGGGGCCTTGCTCTTCGGTGCGGCCCACCAGCAGCGCCTGCGCCTGCGCAATCGCATTGATCACCAGGTTGTTCTGGTGGCTGGCCAGGTTCTTGCCGCCCTCGCGCGCGGCAATGAACTCCACCGGGATCACATCGCGGCCCTGGTGGATCATCTGGAAAAAGGCATGCTGGCCATTGGTGCCGGGCTCGCCCCAGACCACGGGCGACGTCGCATAGGGCAGCGGCTGGTTGTGCACATCACGACCCTTGCCGTTGCTCTCCATCTCCAGCTGCTGCAAATAGGCCGACAGCCGGCGCAGACCATGGCTGTAGGGCGCAACACAGCGCGTGGCAAAGCCGTGGAAGTTGCGGTACCAGACATCGAGCAGGCCCAGCCGCACCGGCAGGTTCTGCGCCAGCGGCGCGGTCTTGAAGTGCACATCCATGTCATGCGCGCCCTGCAGCAGCGCACGGAAGGACTCGGCCCCCACCGCAATTGCAATCGGCAGGCCGATCACCGACCACAGCGAATAGCGGCCGCCGACCCAGTCCCAGAAACCCAAGGTGGTGTCGATGCCAAAGGCCGCTGCCGCCTCGGTATTGGTGGTCAGCGCCCAGAAGTGCTGGGAGATCGACAGCGCGGCGCTGCGGTCCTCGCTGCCGCCTTGCGCAAGAAACCAGTCACGCGCCGAATGCGCGTTGACCATGGTCTCCAGGGTCGTGAAGGACTTGGACGCGACCAGGAACAAGGTGCTCTCGGGCCGGGTCTGCGCCAGCACATGGCCCAGCTCATGCCCGTCCACGTTCGAGACAAAGTGGAAGCGCTTGCCGGCAATGCGCCAGTCTTCCAGCGCATTGACCACCATGGCCGGGCCCAGGTCCGAGCCGCCAATGCCGATGTTGACGATGTCGGTGATCTGCGGGTTGGCACGCACCTGCTCGGCCAGCGCCAGCATCTGGGCCAGGCTGCGCTGCACATCGGCCAGGGCCTCGCGCACGGTGGCCGGGCTATCCGGCAGCCAACTGTCCAGGCCCTGGGCGGGCTGGCGCAGCAGCCAGTGCATGGCGGCACGGACTTCGGAGCCGTTGACCTGGGCGCCGGCAAACATCGCATCGCGCGCCTGCTCCAGACCGCAGTCGCGCGCCAGCTGCAGCAAAAGCTGCTGGCTCTGGCGGTCGATCAGGTTCTTGGACAGGTCGGCCAACAGATGGGGCGCCTGCTGGCTGAACTGGTCCAGGCGGGACGCATCGTCGGCAAAGGCCGCGCGCAGGTCCTGGCCCCGGCCCTCCGCGTCGTAGTATTTTTGCAGTTCTTGCCACGCGGGGGTTTCATCGCAGCGCTTGCGCTGTGTCGCACATTCTCGGTTCATAGGGCAGTGTAAATGGCTGCACGGGGCTGCCAGGCGGGCTGGCAGCCACCCGATCAGGCCGATTGCAACAACTTGTCGAGCTTGATGGCATCGGCGACAAAAGCGCGGATGCCTTCGGCCAGCTTTTCGGTGGCCATCGCGTCTTCGTTCAATGCAAAGCGAAAGCCTGCTTCGTCGTACTGCACACGCTCCAGCGACAGCGCCTTGGACGCTTCGGCGTTCAGCGCGGGCTGCAGCGGTGCGTCAGCGGCGGCCAGCTGGGCCAGCAGCTCGGGCGAGATGGTCAGCAGATCGCAGCCCGCCAGCGCGGTGACCTGGCCGATATTGCGAAAGCTCGCGCCCATCACTTCGGTGGTGATGCCGAAATGCTTGTAGTAATCAAAAATCGCCTTGACCGATTTCACACCTGGGTCGTTGGCACCGGCCATCGCGGCCTCGTCCCAGTTGCTGCCAGCCTGCTTCTTGTACCAGTCGTAGATACGGCCGACAAAAGGCGAGATCAGCTGCACCTGGGCCTGGCCACAGGCAATGGCCTGGCACTGCGCAAACAACAAGGTCAGGTTGGTGTGGATGCCCTGCTCTTCCAGCGCCTTGGCAGCCTGGATGCCTTCCCAGGTCGAGGCGATCTTGATCAGCACGCGGTCGATGTGCACGCCTTCGGCCTCGTACAGCGCGATGATGCGCTGGGCCCGGGCCACCGTCGCGTCGGTGTCGAACGACAGACGGGCATCGACTTCGGTCGACACGCGGCCTGGAATGATGGACAGGATCTCGGCGCCAAAGCGCACCAGCAGGCGGTCCATCACCTCATCGAGCGGCTTGCCGCGGAACTTTTGCACGGTCTCGGTCAGCAGCGGCGCGTAGTCGGCCTTCTGCACGGCCTTGAGGATCAAGGACGGGTTGGTCGTCGCGTCTTGCGGCTGGAACTGCGCGAGTTGGTGAAAGTCACCGGTATCTGCCACTACCGTGGTCAGCGCTTTGAGTGCATCGAGTTGGTTCATGGTCTGCTCTTGGTCAATATCCGGTTTGCCGCGCCTGTCTCCCACGGCGTACTGCGGCCAACATGAGGGCCGCCCAAGCTTAACCGAACTTATGCCCGGTTCAGGGGTGGATGTATTCTACGGCTTCTCTCCGGCCATGAAACTGAGTTACATTAATCCCTGCCTTGATGTTCAGGAAGTTTCATGCGTTTTGATCTGGTTTTATTTGGCGGTACCGGCGATCTGGCCTGGCGCAAATTGCTGCCCGCGCTGTTTCAATCTTTCCGCCACGGCAGCCTGCCTGCGGGCGGGCGCATCATCGGCGTGGGCCGAGGGGCAATGAGCGACGACGAGTACCGCGCGCTGATCGCCCAGCGGCTGGCCGAGGTTGAGGCCGACAAGCGGCCCAGCGACGCGGAATTTGCCCGCTTTGCCCAGCACCTGCACTACCTGCGCATGGACCTGTCGCAACCGGCCGACTATGCCGCGCTGCGCGAGCTGCTGCAGGCGCGCGATGCCGACACCGTCGTGATGTACCTGGCCACGGCCCCATCGCTGTTCACCACCGTCTGCGAGCAGCTGGGCGCAGCGGGCCTGGCCACCGAGCGCACCCGCGTGGTGCTGGAAAAACCGCTGGGCCATGACCTGCCCTCGAACCGAGCGATCAACGCAGCGGTGCGCGAGGTGTTTTCCGAAGCGCAGATCTTCCGCATCGACCACTACCTGGGCAAGCCCTCGGTCCAGAACCTGTTGGCGCTGCGTTTTGGCAATGCCATCTTTGAGCCATTGTGGCGGCGCGAGAACATCGCCAGCATCGAGATCACGATGGCCGAGCAGCTGGGCGTGGAAAAGCGCGGCGAGTTCTACGAAAGCACCGGCGCGCTGCGCGACATGGTGCAAAACCATGCGCTGCAGCTGCTGTGCGCGATTGGCATGGAGCCGCCCATCAGCGCTGACGCCGATGCGATCCGCAATGAAAAGCTCAAGGTGCTGCAGTCGCTCAAGCGCTGGACGCCGGAGACGGTGATCCGCGACGTGGTGCGCGGCCAGTACGCGGCCGGCCAGATTGCCGGCAAGCCGGTGCCGGGCTACCGCCAGGAAGAAGGTGTCTCGCCCACCAGCCAGACCGAAACCTTTGTCGCGCTGCGCACCGAGATCAGCAACTGGCGCTGGGCCGGCGTGCCGTTTTTCATCCGCACCGGCAAGCGCCTGGCCGGGCGCGAGGCCTCGATCGTCGTGCATTTCCGCCAGGTGCCCCATGCCATCTACCGCACGCCGCTGGGCGCGGCCAACCGCCTCACCATCCACCTGCAGCCCAAGGATGGCCTGACCCTGCAGCTGATGGCTGCCGCGCAAAGCCAGGCCGATACCGGCGGCGTGCAGACCTTGTCGCCCGCCGCGCTGGACCTGGACTTTGACCAGCGCTTTGGCACCGAGCGTGTGGGCGCCTACGAGCGTCTGCTGCTCGACGTGATCGCCGGGCGCCTGAACCTGTTTGTGCGTGCCGACGAGCAGGAGGCCGCCTGGCAGTGGGTGGAGCCGATTCTGGAGACCTGGCAACAGGCCAATGCGCGCGGCGAAAGCCCGCGCCCCTATGTGGCCGGGCATTGGGGCCCGGGCGCCGCCAGCGCGCTGGTGGCACGCGACGGCCACAGCTGGATGGAGGAGTTTTGACCGCCGCCGCCCACCACCGCTTCACCCGCTTCAAGGTAACGCCATGCTAGACCGCATCACCGCCTCTCTCCCCTCGCTGGCACCGGCCGAGCAGCGCGTGGCCCGCCTGGTGCTGGCCGATCCGCGTGCCTTTGCCTCGCGCCCGGTGCGCGAGCTGGCCGAACTGGCCCATGTCAGCAAGCCCACCGTGGTGCGCTTTTGCCGCAGCATGGGCTATGACGGCCTGGCCGATTTCAAGCTCAAGCTCGCCGGCAGCGTCAGCGAAGGCGTACCCTTTATCCACCGCAGCGTCGATGCCGATGACAAGACCAGCGATGTGCTGGTCAAGGTGGTGGACAACTCGGTCGCGGCCTTTCTGGCCTACCGCAATGCCGCCAGCACCACGGCGCTGGAGGCCGCATCAAGCGCCATCGTGGCGACCTGGCAGGCGGGCAAGCGCATCGAGTTCTATGGCGTCGGCAACTCCGGCATCGTCGCGCAGGATGGGCAGCACAAGTTCTTTCGCCTGGGCGTCACCAGCCTGGCGACCAGCGACGGCCATATGCAGGTGATGAGTGCCACCATGCTGGGCCCGGGCGACTGCGCCATCGTTATCTCCAACTCCGGCCGCACCCGCGACCTGATGGATGCCACCGACATCGCCAAGCGCAATGGCGCCACAACGATTGCCATCACCGCCAGCGGCTCGCCGCTGGCACGCGCGGCCAATATCCACCTGGCCGCCGACCACCCCGAGGGCTACGACCGCTACAGCCCCATGGTCTCGCGCCTGCTGCACCTGCTGATCCTGGATGTGCTGGCCACCAGCGTGGCGCTGCGCATCGGCGAGCCGCTGCAGCCGGTGCTGCAGCAGATGAAGGACAACCTGCACGCCAAGCGCTATACCTGACGGCGTTTTTTGCCTGGCCGGAACGAAAAAAGGGGCAGCCTAGGCTGCCCCTTCGTCATGCGGCATTAGCGTTTAACGCACATCCACAAAGCTCTTGGTGCTGTACAGGTCGGTGGACAGGCGCTTGAGCGCTGGCAGACCGGTGGTGGCATCCTTGGGCTGCGATTCGATGTAGTTGAAGAACACATCGGCATCGAGCACACCGATATCGAGGCGGCGCGCTGCAGGCACCGAGGCCAGGGTCTTGTAGCCGTCACCGCCGTTGGCGTTGAAGCTCAGCACAAAGAGGCGATAGGTCTTGCCCTGGTCCAGCGCAGTCCATTGGCCGCTGGTGGTGTCACGCACTTCGATGCCCGTGACACGGCTGCCAAAGGCGGCCTTGGCGTTCACGTCAAAGCGCATGCCGCCGGTGTAAGGGTAAGGGCCGGTCGAGCCGCCAGCGCCGTAGACAGCTTCCAGGCCGTCTTCGAGCATGCCCTTGACTTCGGTGCCGGTCACATCCAGGCGGAACAGCATGTTGCCAAAGGGCAGCACCTGGATCGCATTGGCGGCGGTCACTTCACCATTGAGCGGAATGCGCACGCCACCACCGCTTTGCAGCGAGATGTCGGCACCGCCGTAGTGTTCGTTGGCCACTTCCAGGTAGGACTGGGCCACCAGCTGCTGGATGTCGCCACCGCGCAGGCTGACGCTGCCTTCGGCATTGCAGGCCGCGCTGGAGCGGCTGTAGTCGGTGCTGCCTTCACCGCCCGGCACCCGGCGCGAGCACAGCTCTTGCGGGGCATAGGCCACCTTGGTCACGTTGAAGCCGGCGACCTTTTCGGTGAAAGGCTTGAGCACGGCGGCCGCCTGGGCGGACGGCGACGTGATGCGCAGGAAACCGGCGGCATTCACGCTGCTGATGATGGACGTGCGCTGGGCTTCGGTGGCGGCAGTGCCGGCGATCTTGAAGTCATCGCCGATCAGCACGTGGGGCGTGCCTTCACACTGGCTGACCACGCCGTCCTTGTCGAACTTGACCTTGAGCTCACCGACGACTTGCGAGTATTCCCAGGCCTGCACGATGCAGACGGGCTTGCCGTCGAGGTCGGTGGTGTTGGTGGGGTAGGCGCCGCCTGGCGTGCCCACGCCGATGGTCTTCATCGCGTCTGGGCCCAGCAGCGTGTGCGAATCACCGCCAACGATCACGTCCACACCGCGCAGCTTTTTGGCGATGGTCCGGTCGTTGTCGTAGCCAATGTGGCTCAGCAGCACAATGCGCTTGACGCCTTGGGCCTGCAGCTTGTCGATTTCGCGCTGGGCCGCGACGGCTTCGTCTTCGAACAAGGTGTCCTTGTCCGGGCTGGACGAGGCCTTGGTCTTTTGCGCAATGGTCAGGCCGACAATACCGATCTTCTGGCCGCCACGTTCCACCACGGTGGAGGGCGAGACCATGTTCGGTGCGCGGCTGGGGTTCAGTGCCGAGCTGGCACCGAACTGCACGTTCGCGCTCAGCACCGGGGTCGTGCATTTGCCGCTCTTGAGGCGATCGAGGATGCCTTTGAGGCCAGTGTCGCCCTTGTCGAATTCGTGGTTGCCCAGGGTGTAGGCATCAAAGCACACGGTGTTGAGCATGGCCATGTCGGCCTCGCCATCGGCACCTGCGCGGTTGAAGTACAAGGTACCCGTCACCGCATCGCCGGCGTGCAGCTTGAGCACATGGGTCGACTGGGCAGCAATCGCTTCGATGGCGGCCGTCACGCGGGGGAAACCTGCGGCGTCCACGGTCACGGCCGTGGTCTTGCCGTCCACCGGCAATTGCAGGGTGGCCGTCTTGCTGGCCAAGGTGGAGTGGTGGTCGTTGATGTGCAGGATCGTCAGCACATCGTCTTTTTCGCTGTCGTTGTCGCTGGAGCCGCCTCCACCGCAAGCCACCAGCACGGCAGCCGCCACGCCGCACACCGTCCAAACCATCACCTGACGTGCACCCTCTCGCACTGACAATGCAACCATTTCTGCTCTCTCCGTTATGACAAAGAGCTCTATGGTTTGTCCGCCAGATGACGTAGGTGTGACTTTCTGTAATAGCAAAGGGGCTTGTCAAGGCACCCGCTCCATGAAAAACCGGCGTCCAGGACGCCGGTTTGGTGGGTTGCCCGCGCACAGCGCAGGCAGTCGCCAGTGCATCACAAAACGGGGATGCGCCCCTCTTCCACCGCATGGCAGGCCACCTTCACGCCGCCATCATCGATCAGCTGCGGACGCTCGCTGCGGCAGCGCTCATTGGCCAGTGGGCAGCGCGGGTTGAAGGCGCAGCCGGTAGGAGGGTTGAGCGGATTGGGCACCTCGCCCTGCACGGGGGTGCGCGCCTTGCCGGTGTCGTGCATCTTCGGGATGGCATCGAGCAGCATGCGCGTATAGGGGTGGCGCGGCTTGGCAAACAGGGTTTGCTTATCGGCCAGCTCTACCAGCCTACCCAGATACATGACACCCACCTGGTCACTGACGTGGCGCACGACAGCCAGGTTGTGCGAGATGAACAGATAGGTCAGACCGCGCTTTTTCTGCAGGTCCTTCATGATGTTGAGCACCTGGGCCTGCACGGAAACGTCAAGCGCCGAGGTGGGCTCGTCGCAGACCAGAAACTCCGGCTCGGTCGCCAGTGCACGGGCGATGGAGATGCGCTGGCGCTGCCCGCCCGAGAACTGGTGCGGGTACTTGAGCATGTCCATCGGCGCCAGGCCCACCTGCACCAGCAGTTCGGCCACGCGGGCCTTGAGCTGCTCGGTGTTGGTGATCAGGCCATGCTCCTTGAGCGGCTCGCCAATGATCTGCTCGACCGACCAGCGCGGGTTCAGGCTGGCATAGGGGTCCTGGAAGATCATCTGCACGCGGCGGCGCATCGCGCGCGCGTTCGGGTCGCGGAAGGCGGCATGCGCATCCTGGCCATCGAAGGTGAAGCTGCCGCGCGTGGGGCCGTACAGGCCCACCAAGAGCCGCGCCACCGTGCTCTTGCCGCAGCCGGACTCGCCCACCAGGGCCAGGGTCTTGCCCTTTTCAATGTCAAAGCTCACGCCATCGACGGCGCGCAGCAGACTGCGCGGCTTGCGCTCCAGCACCCGGTTGAGCCAGGGTGCCGACACATCAAAGGTCTTGGCCAGGTCACGGGCCTGCACCAGGGGCTGCTTGTCGCCCGCGCCTTGCAGCGCTGCTGCGTCCTTGTTCGTCATGGTTGCCATCTCGCTCATACCGTGTCCTCGGTGGCAGCCACTTGGGGCTGGTAATCGGCTGCATGCAGCCAGCAGGCGGCCTGGGTGGCGCCAGCAGCCATCAGCTCGGGGCGCTGCTCCATGCAGCGGTCAAACACCTGGGGGCAGCGCGGGTTGAAGGCGCAGCCCTTGGGGATGGCATTGAGCCGGGGCATGGCGCCGTCGATCTGGTTCAGGCGCTCACGGTCGGCCTCCATATCCGGAATGGACGCCATCAGGCCGCGTGTGTAGGGGTGCGCGGGGTGGTTGATCACCTCATGCACCGGGCCGATTTCCGCAACACGGCCGGCGTACATCACCGCGACCCGGTCACAGGTCTCGGCAATCACGCCCATGTCATGGGTGATCAGCATCACGGCCGCGCCACGGGTGCGGCAGATGTTCTTGAGCAGGCTGATGATCTGCGCCTGGATCGATACGTCGAGCGCGGTCGTGGGCTCGTCGGCCACGATCAGCTTGGGCTCGGCCGCCAGCGCCAGCGCAATCACCACCCGCTGGCGCATGCCGCCGGAGAACTGGTGCGGAAAGTGGTCGATCCGCTCTTCGGCGGCCGGAATGCCGGTGTCCTTGAGCAGTTCGATCGCGCGCTGGCGCGCCTCCGAGGCCGAGAGCTTGAGGTGGGTCTGGATGGTCTCGATCAGCTGGCGCCCTACGGTGTAGAGCGGGTTCAGCGAGGTGAGCGGATCCTGGAAGATCGCGCCAATGCGGCGGCCCCGGATATGGCGCATCTTGTCGGCGGACAGGTTGTCGATGCGCTCGCCTTCGAGCACGATCTCGCCCGAGGCCACATGGCCTGGCGGCTCGAGCAGGCCGATGATGGAGGCGCCCGTCAGCGACTTGCCCGCGCCCGATTCACCGACCACGCCCAGGATCTCGCCGGGGGCGATGGAAAAGGAGATGTTGTCCAGCGCCCGCAGCACACCATGGCGATTGGGAAACTCGACCACCAGATTTTTTACTTCCAACAATGACATCGTGGTTGTTCCTTGTTCGTCTTGTGTCCGCACCATCAACGCAGGCGCGGGTTGAGCGCATCGCGCAGCCAGTCGCCCAGCAGGTTGACCGACAGCGCGATCAGCACCAGCATCAGGCCCGGGAAGATGGTGATCCACCATTCGCCGGAGAACAGGTAGTCATTGCCCACGCGGATCAGGGTACCCAGCGAGGGCGAGGTGGGCGGCGCGCCCACGCCCAGAAAGGACAGGGTCGCCTCAGTGATGATGGCGGTGGCCACCTGGATGGTGGCCAGCACCATGACCGGGCCCAGCACATTGGGCAGCACATGCTTGACCATGATGCGCAGCGGCGCCACGCCGGTGACGCGGGCGGCCTGCACATATTCCTTGTTGCGCTCGACCATGGTCGAGCCGCGCACCGTGCGTGCGTATTGCACCCAGCCGGTGAGCGAGATCGAGATGATTAGCACGCCAAAGGCCAGCGATTCATTGGCATTGGGGAACACCGCGCGGCCCACGCCAGCGATCAGCAGCGCGACCAGAATGGCCGGGAAGGACAGCATCACATCGCACAGGCGCATCAGCACCGAATCGATCCAGCCGCCCTTGAAGCCGGCCAGCAGGCCCAGGCCCACGCCGACGACCACGGACAGGGCCACCGAGGCCAGGCCCACGATCAGCGAAATGCGCGCGCCATACATCAGCGCCGACAGAATGTCGCGACCCTGGTCATCGGTGCCCAGGATGTATTTCCAGCCGCCCTCTTCGCTCCACACCGGCGGAATGCGTGCGTCGCTCAGCTCCAGCGTGGTCAAGTCAAAGGGGTTGTGCGGCGCCACCCAGCCAGCAAACAGCGCGCAAAACACGCAGACCGCCGCAATAAGGGCGGCCACGATGGCTGTGGGCGACTTGCGAAAGCTGTAGCCCACATCGCTGTCCATCCAGCGCCTGATTCGGTTTTTCATCGTCATCTTCTCTCTCTAGTCTCTGGCCGCTGCAGTGCAGCGGCCCGGGGCATTTACTTCTTCACGGTCATCCATTTGAAGGGCATGAAGCCATCGGCCATCTGCACCAGCTCGACGTTCTTGCTGACACCCCAGTTCATGAACTGCTGGTGCAGCGGCAGGTAGCCCACATCGTCGGCCACGGTCTGCAGCGCCTCATGGATCGCCTGGTTGCGCTTGGTGGTGTCGGTCTCCGACTGCACCTGGCGGGTCAAGGCATCGACCTTGGGGTTGCAGTAGTTGCCGTAGTTGAACGCGCCGGCACCCTTGCCGTCATTGCAGTTCATCAAGGCCAGCAGCGGGTTGTGGGCGTCGTAGGTCGACGGCGTCCAGCCCAGGATGTAGAAGGCCGTTTCATGGCGCATGATGCGCGGGAAATAGGTGCCCTTGGTCTCGGCATTGAGCTGCACCTTGACGCCGATCTTGGCCAGGTTGGCCGACACCGCCTGGCAGATGCGGCTGTCGTTGATGTAGCGGTCGTTCGAGCAGTTCAAGGTCAGCGAGAAACCATCGGGGTAGCCCGCTTCGCTCAGCAGCTTCTTGGCGGCGGCCGGGTCGTAGGGCAGGCGCTTGATGTCGTCGGTATAGCCATTGACGCCCTTGCCGATCAAGGTGGCCAGATTGCCCGAGGCGCCGCGCATCACCTGCTTGTGCAAGCCGTCGATATCGATGGCCTGGTAGAAGGCCTGGCGCACGCGCTTGTCCTTGAACGGGTTCTTGCCCTTGACGCTGGCGTTCAGCAGCTCATCGCGCTTTTGGTCCATGCCCATGAAGATGGCACGCAGCTCCGGCCCGGACACCACGCGGGTGCTGCCGGTATTGGCAACACGGTCCAGATCCTGCACCGGCACCGGGTCGATCACATCGACCTGGCCCGACAGCAGCGCGGCCACGCGGGTCGCGTCATTGGCTACCGGCGTGTAGACGACCTCCTGCACATTGCCTTCGACCTTGTCCCAGTAGTTGGCGCTGCGGTTGAAGACGGTGCGCACATTGGGCTGGCGCTCGCGCACGCGGTAGGGGCCAGTGCCATTGGCCTTGAACGACGCGGTGTTCTCGATGCCCTTGCGGCGGTCCACCGGGTTGACGGCATTGTTGGCCTCGGACCAGGCCTTGCTCATGATGTAGACCTGCGAGATCATGCTCGGCAGAATCGGGGCCGGGTCCTTGGTTTCGATGTCCACCGTGTAGTCATCGACCTTGCGCGTCTCCTTGATGGGGTTGGTGTAGGACTTCATGTCCGAGCCCTCTAGCTGCGTGCGCATCATCGAGAACACCACATCATCGGCGGTGAACGGCGTGCCATCGTGGAACTGCACGCCCTTGCGCAGCGTGAAACGCCAGACAGTGGGCGAGGTCTGCTCCCACTTGGTGGCCAACACCGGGCGCAGGCTCAGGTCCTTGTTGCGGCCGGCCAGCGGCTCGTAGACATTGCCGGTCACACTCAGCTGCACTGTCTCGTTGAAGGAATGCGGATCCATGGACAGGGCATCGCCCTGGGAACCGATGCGCACGGTCTGCGCGCCGGCGCAAACATAGGCGGCAGCCAGCATCGATACCAACAAGGTCTTGCTCATCGTGTGTTTCATCGTTCTCCCCTTTTCTGAAGTCCGGCCCCCCCGGGCCGGGAGCTGAGGCTTTAGCCCAATGCAAGTGGCATGCCACGCTCGACGATTCCGGCATGCAGCGCCGCACCCAGCGGCAGCACATCGTCATTGAAGTCGTAGCGGTTGTTGTGCAGCGGAATGATGTCGTCACCGACGGCCTGGCCCAGGCGCAGATAGGCCCCGGGCTTTTGCTGCAGCATGAAGGAGAAATCCTCAGCGCCCATGCTCGGGTCCATGTTGCGCACCACCAGGGCTTCGCCCACCAGGTCAGAGGCGACATCGCCGGCAAACACCGCTTCTTCGGCGGTGTTGATCGTCGCCGGGTAGGAGCGCTCGTACTGCAGCTGCGCATTCACGCCAAAGGCCAGGCCCAGCGCCTGGCACAGCTCGCCCAGGCGGCGCTCGACCATGTTCTGCACATCGGGGTTGAAGGTGCGCACCGTGCCCACCAAGGTCGACGAGCCCGGCGTGACGCTGAACGCAGCCAGGTCCCCCGACTGCAGCGCGCAGATGCTGATGACGGCCGAGTCGATGGCACGCACATTGCGCGAGACGATGGACTGGATCGCCGTGATCAGGTGGGCCGAGGCCAGCACCACATCATTGGTCTGGTAAGGATGGGCGCCATGGCCACCCTTGCCCGTGATATTGATCTGGATGCGGTCGGCTGCGGCCATCATCGCGCCGGGGTTGATGCCGATCATGCCCTGGCGCATCGCGGGCCAGTTGTGCATCGCATAGACCGAATCGACCGGGAAGCGCTCGAACAGGCCGTCCTGGATCATCTCGCGCGCGCCGGCATAGCCTTCCTCGCCGGGCTGGAAGATCAGCACGGCCGTGCCGTCAAAATTGCGCGTCTCGGCCAGGTAGCGCGCCGCGCCCACCAGCATCGCAGTGTGGCCGTCATGGCCGCAGGCATGCATCAGCCCCTGCTTGCCCGAGCGCCAGCTGCAGTTGCCCTGCTCGGTGATGGGCAGTGCATCCATGTCGGCGCGCAGACCGATCATGCGGCCGCTGCCGTGCTTGTGGCCACGGATCACGCCGACCACGCCGGTCTTGCCAATGCCCTGGTGGATCTCATCGACACCACACAGGCGCAAGGCCTCGCTGACGCGAGCCGCGGTGTATTTTTCTTCAAAACCCAGCTCCGGGTTGGCATGCAGGTCACGGCGGAAGGCCGTCAGCTCCGGATGGATCTGGGCCAGGTGAGAAAAGGCGCGCGAGCTCGCGCTATAAGGCAGACGTGGCATCTCAGTGCCCTCCCGATTTTTCGACGCGCAGGCGCGGGTCGACAGCGAAATACAACAGATCGACCACGAGGTTGATCACCACAAAAATCAGCGCAATCAGGCACAGGTAGGCGGCCATGACCGGGATATCGGCAAAGGTCACCGCCTGGATGAACAGCAGGCCCATGCCCGGCCACTGGAACACGGTCTCGGTGATGATGGCAAAGGCAATCAGGCCGCCCAGCTGCAGACCGGTGATGGTCATCACCGGCACCAGCGTGTTCTTGAGGGCATGGCCAAAGTAGATCGTGCGGTTGCTCAGGCCCCGGGCCTTGGCAAACTTGATGTAGTCGGTGCGCAGCACCTCCAGCATCTCGGCGCGCACCAGGCGCATGATCAAGGTGAGCTGGAACACGGCCAAGGTAATGGCCGGCAGGATGATGTGGTGCCAGCCCTTGGCACTCAGCAGGCCGGTGCTCCAAAAGCCCAGCTGCATCGTCGTGCCACGGCCAAAGCTCGGGAACCAGCCCAGGTGCACCGAGAAGATCAGGATCAGCAAGATACCGATCAGGAAGGTGGGCAGGGACACGCCCAGCAGCGACATCGTCATGAACACCTGGCTCATGAAGCTGCCGCGCCGCAGCGCGGCATACACGCCCATCGGCACGCCGATGACCAGGGCCAGCAACGCGGCCACCATGGCCAGCTCAAAGGTCGCCGGGAAGCGCTCGGCAATCAAGGACGAGACCTTGGCGCCCTGGCGCAGGCTGATGCCAAATTCGCCCTGGGCAGCATTGAGCAAGAAGTGCCAGAACTGCACGAAAAACGGTTTGTCCAGCCCCAGCGCACTGCGCAACTCGGCAATCTGCTGCGGGGTGGCATCCTGGCCCAGCAAGAAGGTGACCGGGTCACCCACATACTGGAACAACATGAAGGAAATGAACGCCACGGCGATCATCACGATCACCGCCTGTATCAATCGGCGCAATATGAATGCAAACATGGCTGACTCTCATCGTGACAAACAGAGGGAAGGTGCCCTAGAGACCCCCTGCAAAACCCCGTTGACGAGGGTTCTGCAAAGCGCCCCTGGCACCCGTTTTGTCTGCCTATTCTTCTTTCGCTTTTTATGAAATGGCCGGCTGCCGCACCGGGCAGCAGGCCTGCAAACTGCTCACCGTTGACTAACGGACCGTCACCAGTTTGATGTCCACCCGGTTGTCTGCGCGGTGCACCAGGTCGATGTTCTTCTTCATCGCCCAGGGGATCACCTGGTCGTACAGCGGCAGGTGCGAGACCGTGTCGTTGGACAGTTGCAAGCCCTCGGTCAGCATGCGGGTGCGCACGGGCTGGTCGGTTTCGGTTTTGACGCGGTCGACCAGGTAGTCCATGCGCTCGTTGCTGTAGCGGCCGACATTGTAGTTTCCGTCGCCGCCCTTGCCGACGGTGCGCACCAGCGACTGCAGGCTGTAGAGCGAATCGAAGGTGGGCACGCCCCAGCCGAGCATGTAGATGCTCGCTTCATTGCGCTGGATCATCGGGAAGTAGGTGACCATCGGCAAGGTGCGCAGCTTGGCCTTGACCCCAATCTTGGCCCACATCGCGGTGACTGCCTGGCAGATCGCCTCGTCGCTGATATAGCGGTTGTTGGGGCAGGCAAAGTCGACCTCGAAGCCATCGGGGTAGCCCGCTTGCGCGAGCAGCTTCTTGGCGGCGTCCTGGTCATAGGGCAGGCGCTGGCCCACGGTCTCGGTCCAGCCATTGACCTGGGGCGCCACCAGGGTGCCGGTGGGCTTGCCCAGGCCGCGCAGAATGGTCTTGGTGATCGCCTGGATGTCGATGGACTGGTAGAGCGCCTGGCGCACCTTCTGGTCCTTGAGCGGGTTCTTGCCCTTGACGCTGGAGCCGGGCAGCTCATCGCGGAACTGGTCCATGCCAAAGAAAATCGTGCGGTTTTCCAGGCCTTCGAGGATCTTCAAGTCCGGGCTGGCGCGCAGGCGGTTCAGGTCTTGCGGCGTTGGGTCGAGCACCATGTCCACTTCACCGGACAGCAGCGCCGCCATGCGGGTCGGCGCCGATTTGATCGGGGTGTAGGTGATCGATGTCACATTGCCCGGCATCTGGCCCCACCAGTTGGGGTTCTTCTTGAGCACCATGCGCACATCGGGCTGCCAGGACTCCAGGATGAACGGGCCGGTGCCCATTGCATTGCGGTGGGCAAAATTCTCGTCGGATTTCTTGATGTCCATCGGCTCGGTGGACTTGTTCTTCTCCGACCAGGCCTTGCTCATCATGCGCAGCTCGGTCATCTGGCGCAGCAGCACGGGATTGGGGTCCACCATGAAGATATCGATGGTGCCGTCATCGACCTTGACGACCTTCTCGATGCCCTGCACAAAGGGTCCGTAGTTCGAGGTCTTGGCCATCGCACGCGTGATCGAGAACACCGCATCATCGGCGGTGAAGCTCGAGCCATCCTGGAACTTCACGCCCTGGCGCAATGCAAAGCGCATCTGCTTGGGAGTCACTTCCTTCCACGAGGTGGCCAGCAGCGGCTCGACCGCAAAGGTCTTGCTGTTGTAGGTGACCAGGGTCTCGTAGACATAGGGATGAATGGCGTTGTGCAGGCCATTGTTTTGCGCATGGATATCCCAGCTGGCAACGTCGGCCTGGCTGGCCCACTTGAAGGGCTTGGCCTGGGCCACGCCAGCTGACAAAACGGCGGCTACCGCTATCGCAACCAGAGCAAGAGAAGGCTGTTTCATAAGTCCTCGCAGAATAGTAGTGCTTCACTATGCCGCAAGGAATCGATCTTCCGCATGGTGCTTCCCCCAAGGCGGGGATATTCCCGAGTCCTGTTTATTTCTGTTAGGTGACCGGCAATAGCAGGTGTTTTGTCGGGCAAAACACGGCTTCATCTGCTAATTATGAAAACGCCCTGCCTGCCAGACCACGCCTACCCTTCTATTCCCACATGTCAAAAAAGCGATACAGCAGCATCTTGGCGGCTACCAGCGCCGATACAGCATGCGGTATGTATCAAGCCTGCCACAAGCCAGCGCAGTTGCTCACCTGCCGCTCAGCGATGAAAGAGCAACAGCCCTGGTGCTTCCAACGGTTTGGCGTCTCCGCATGGGGTATTGAACATGCTGACCGAGCGAGCAGACCACTGCAGCGGTCACTGCGACGGCGGTCGCCGCGACAGCGGCCATCTGCCCGGAACAGGGCCGAGCAGCCCGGGTATAGGTGCTGCGAGCAGGCATAAAAAAAGCCCGTCTTTCGACGGGCTTTTTGCTTTTCAGGTTGAGTAGCTAGGAAATCCTAGCCATTCATTAGAAAGCGTGACGCACACCAACGGTGATAGCGTTTTGGTTCTTGCCAGCGCCAGCTGGGTCGATGCCCAGGCCGTTAGCCGACAGGCTCATGGTTTCGCTCTTCTGGTTCTTCAGGAAAGCGTAGGTGCCGTACAGAGCGGTGCGCTTCGACAGGTTGTGGACATAGCCCAGCGACAGCTGGTGAGCCTTGCCTTCGATTTCCTTGTTGTCGTAGTAGTTGTAAGCCAGACGTGCTTCGCCAGCAGCGCCGACAGCAGCCGTTGCGCCCAGACCAGCGGACTGGAACTTAGCCTTGCTGCCACCACCCACTGGGGTGCTTTGCACTTGACGGATCAGACCCGACAGCTTGAAAGCGCCGAAGTTGTAAGCAGCGCCCAGACCCAGACCTTGAGCCTTTTCGAAGCTGGCGGTAGGATCGTTTTGCTGGTCGTAAGCAATGCCGGCGCTCAGAGGGCCGTTGTTGTAACCAGCGGACACGCCGATGTAACGCTTAGCGGAGCTGTCGCCAGCGGTTTCGCCGAAGCCGTAGTTCACGCCAGCGGTGAAGCCGGACATGTTAGGCGTGTAGTACGAAACCATGTTGCCCACGCGAACTGGGTCGCCGAAGCCGTAGGTGCCGTTGCCGAAGCTGAAGTTTTGGCCGATACCGACTTGGCCGAACACGTCGTAGCCAGACACGGTGTTGTAAGCTGCGGTCAGTTCACGACCCAGACGCACTTCACCGAAGTTGCCCATCAGGGACACGGTGGAACGACGCTTGAACTCGAAGCCAGGACCTGCAGCGCCGCCGCCGGAAGCGGTACCGCTGTCGTTCTGGATTGCGCCTTCCAGCCAGAAACCAGCCTTCAGACCGCCACCCAGATCTTCCACGCCGCGGAAGCCCAGACGGCTGGTGGCGTTACCGGAGTTGGTCAGACCGTAGTTGCTTTCGCCACCGCTGGTCTTAGCGTAGGTCACGCCAGCATCAACGATACCGAACAGGGTCACGGAAGATTGAGCCATTGCGGCGCCGGAAGCGGCCAGCACTGCCAAGGCAACAAGAGATTTTTTCATTGCGAGTTACTCCAAGGTTTAACAGACGGCGCTGGTACGGGGGGGTTGATGTCAGCCTCACGGTTCTGCACAACTTCTACCTGCTCCCGCGCCAACCTCCTAGTGTGGAAGTTCTCTCTATTTCAACAGACCGCAGGCGGTTGCGCAAACAAATTCCCCCACTTGAGGACCTATTCGCTGCAAATCGTTGCTTGAGTGCAACGTTTAACGAATGTCAGCCGCCGTCCTATTTTTCGACAAAAATTTGCTGCAAAACAAGCCGCTCCAGAGGAGATTCGCCATGTTTGCAGCGGGGTGTATTCTACTGGTTAGCATGGCAGCCTATGCAAGAACGACTCCTTTGCGCAGCAGATACTGCGCTGCGCACCCTGTTTGCAACGCCCCGTGCGGCCAACCCCTCGCCCGCTGCGGGCATGGACGAGGCGGACCTCAGCCCGGAGGAGAAGAAGCTCTCCGCTTCTTATATGCGGGTCAACCATGTGGGCGAAGTCTGCGCGCAGGCGCTCTACACCGCCCAGGCCATGGTCACCCGCGACGAGCATCTGCGCGAACACCTGCTCGAAGCCGCCCAGGAAGAGATGGACCACCTGGCCTGGACCCACCAGCGCCTGCAGGACCTGGGCGAACGCCCCAGCCTGCTCAATCCGCTGTGGTTTGCCGGCGCTTTTGTGATCGGCACCGTGGCCGCCAAGGTGAGCGACCGCGCCAGCCTGGGTTTTGTCGAAGAGACGGAAAACCAGGTGTCCCTGCACCTGCAGTCCCACCTGGAGCTGCTGCCAGCGCATGATGCGCCCTCACGGGCCGTCGTCAGCCAGATGAAAGCCGACGAGGAGCGCCATGCCGCCGCAGCGGTGGATGCCGGCGCGCTGCCGGTACCACTTCCCGCCCGGATGCTGATGAAGATCGCCTCCAAGGTGATGACCGTGACGGCACACCATATATAGATAGAGAGACAGGGCCGGACGGGGACCCCATGCAAAGGCCGCCTCTGAGGCGGCCAGAAAGCATTCTTAAGCCAACCAGTCAGGCCGCTGCGCCTGCAGCCAGCCATGCACATGGGCCCGCAAGGCCATGGCATTGTTCCGGCAGCTGTCTACCGCCGCCTGGGAGACCAGGTCTCCAGAGTAGTCCGTCAAATTGCGCTGCTTGCGCAAGGCGTCCAGCGGCCAGATCTTCTCACTGGGCCACTGCACGGTAAGTGCCAGCGTCTGGATGGCGGTCTGGTGGTGGCCCGGCTTGCTGGTCAGTGTGCGGTAGCCATGGGCCATCAGGCCCAGCATGGCCAACTGCATGATGGCCTTGTAGGCGGCATCAAACTGGTTTTCTTCACTTAAGCCGGCAATGTGTGCATCGGCAATATTGCGGTCAGCCGCAGCCAGCAAAGACCGCACTTGCTGCGCATGGGGCTCCACGGTCTCAAGACTGATGCCGACCAAGTTTTGCAAGCTCATCGTCACCCCCCACCACAAAGATCTTGGGCTTGGACAGTACATCGCGCATGAACGCATCCTGGGCGCGCGCTGCGAACTCTTGCTGGCCCAGTACTTGCGGATTGATCTCCCGGCCCAGCTCCGCCTGCAGCGGCCACAGCAACTGTACCGCCTCGTCAAATCCTAGTTGACCGACCAGCATCAGGTCAATATCGCTGCCCGCAGTCTCTTGCCCGCGCGCCACAGAACCATAGATAAAGGCCACATCGATCTTGTCTGCAACAGGCGCCAGGGCGGCCGCCAACACATCGGCCACGCCAGATGTCTTGCGCAAGATACTGGCCAGCTCTGTAAAAATGGGGCAGCGCTTGTCTGCGCGGTACAGCTGTTGGTTGCCCCGTTTTTCTCGCTGCAACAAGCCCACCGATGTGAGCTTGCCAAGTTCTCGGGTGATGGTGCCTGCCGGCAGCCCCGTGCGCCTGGCAATTTCTCGCCCGTGCAGCTGCGTATCAGGGTGCAGCAGCAACAGCCCCAGGACACGCCGCCGGTATTCGGGCAGCAGCAAGGCAATCAAAGATTGATTCATATAAGGCGTCAATTGTCGCCTTTTTTGCATCGGACCACAAGACAGGCTGACATCCCGCCCCCTTGCCACCGGGGCATTGCGGGATGTCAACAGCCATGCTTAGGCCTCCACCAGATCAAACCCCGTGGTGATCTCGGCTGTCTTGCCCAGCATGATGCTGGCCGAGCAGTATTTTTCATGGCTCATCGCGATCGCGCGCTCCACTGCCGCTGCGGGAATGCCCTTGCCGGTGACGGTGAACTGCATATGGATCTTGGTGAAGACCTTGGGCTCGGTGTCGGCGCGTTCTGCCTTCAGGGCCACGGTGCAGTTTTTCACATCGTGGCGGCCGCGCTTGAGGATCAGCACCACGTCATAGGCGGTGCAGCCGCCGGTGCCAGCCAGCAGCAGCTCCATCGGGCGGGCGGCGAGGTTCTGGCCGCCGTTGGCCGGATTGGCCGCGTCGGGCGCGCCATCCATGGCCACCACATGGCCGCTGCCCGTTTCTGCGACAAAGCCCATTCCCGAGCGGGCGCCGCTCGCACCCGTCCACGTTACCGTGCATTCCATTGCAACTCTCCAAAAATCAGACGCCACAGTGTGGCAGATATGCCCTGACCCCTGCTATTTGTTGCTGTCTATCAACAGCATTGGCAAAAAAAATGGTTGCGCACATTATTTTGCTGCAACGCAGCAGAAACATCGCTATACTTGGACTCATCTGCTGCTCCACAGCTAGGCGAAAGCCCCAACTGCTGGATGTAGCTTGCAAGTTGTCTCCTCCACCTCTCAAATGGTGGTTTCAAGCCCCTGATTCACATCAGGGGCTTTTTTTCTGCCCTGCGCCGGCGCAATTCCACCGCCGGTCCGCTCCAGTGAATGCCAGCGGTTATAGTGCATCGGTCTCTCGATCACCTGATGCTCGCCACCCCGCCCATGCCGCCACCCGCGCATGCCCTGCTGGCTGGCGCATCAACCAGGCGCGCCATCCGCATGCGCTACCTTCTCGTTGCCTCCTTTCTCTAGCGTGCATCCCTATGCCCTCCAAGACTGCTGCCGCGCTGACGCCGGCCGATTACCTGAAGAAAATCCTCACTGCGCGTGTCTATGACGTGGCCATTGAATCCAGCCTGGACTCGGCCAAGAACCTCAGCCGCCGCCTGCACAACAAGGTGCTGCTCAAGCGCGAAGACCAGCAGCCGGTGTTCAGCTTCAAGCTGCGCGGCGCCTATAACAAGATGGCCCACCTGACGGCCGAGCAGCTCAAGGCCGGCGTGATCTGTGCATCGGCAGGCAACCATGCCCAGGGCGTCGCGCTGTCGGCCAGCCGCATGGGCACCCGCGCCGTGATCGTGATGCCCACCACCACGCCGCAGCTCAAGGTCGATGCCGTCAAGGGCCTGGGCGGCGAGGTGGTGCTGGCCGGCGAGAGCTTCAGCGATGCCTACGAGCACTCGCTCAAGCTGCAAAAGGAACAGAACCTCACCTTTGTCCACCCCTTCGATGACCCGGACGTGATCGCCGGCCAGGGCACGATTGCGATGGAGATCATGCGCCAGGTGCAGAAAATCGGCTCCTCGCCACTGAACGCGGTCTTTGTCGCGATTGGCGGTGGCGGGCTGATCGCAGGTGTCGCCAACTACATCAAGGCGGTGCGGCCCGAGATCAAGGTCATCGGCGTGCAGATGAACGACTCGGATGCGATGATCCAGTCGGCCCGCGAAGGCAAGCGCGTGGCGCTGAACGATGTGGGCCTGTTTGCCGATGGCACCGCGGTCAAGCTGGTGGGCGAGGAGACCTTCCGCGTCGCGCATGGCCTGGTCGATGAATACATCACCGTCGACACCGATGCCGTCTGCGCCGCGATCAAGGACATCTTTGTCGACACCCGCTCCATCGTCGAGCCCTCGGGCGCGCTGGCCGTGGCCGGCATCAAGCAGTATGTGGCCAAGAACAAGACCAAGGGCGAGACCTATGCCGCCATCCTGAGCGGCGCGAACATGAACTTCGACCGCCTGCGCTTTGTCGCCGAGCGGGCCGATGTGGGCGAGGAAAAGGAAGCGCTGTTTGCCGTCACCATCCCCGAAGAGCGCGGCAGCTTCAAGCGGTTTTGCGAAGTTATCGGCAACCTGCCCGGCGGCGCGCGCAGCGTGACCGAGTTCAACTACCGCATCAGCGATGACCGGCGTGCCCATGTCTTTGTCGGCATCTCGACCAACAGCAAGGGCGAGTCGGAAAAAATCTGCCGCAACTTCCAGAAGAACGGCTTTGAAGCGCTGGATTTGACCTTTGACGAGCTGGCCAAGGAACATGTGCGCCACATGGTGGGCGGGCGCTCCCAGCTCGCGCAGGACGAGCGCCTGCTGCGCTTTGTCTTCCCCGAGCGGCCCGGTGCGCTGTTCAAGTTCCTGAGCCTGATGGCGCCCAACTGGAACATTTCGCTGTTCCACTACCGCAACCAGGGCGCGGACTACGGCCGCATCCTTGTGGGCATGCAGGTGCCCCAGGAAGACTCGCACAGCTTTGAGCAGTTCTTGAACAACCTGGGCTACCCCTGGATTGAAGAGACCCAGAACCCGGCCTACAAGCTGTTCCTGCAGGCCTAACGCCAAACGGGCCCAGCCGCAGCATGCAAGCCTTGCGCCATTTTCTGCTCGCGGTGCAGTTTTTCACCCGCATTCCGGTCACTGGCAAGCTGGGCGACTGGGTGGGCTACAGCCCCGAGATGCTGCGCGCCAGCGCCGGCCACTTCCCCGGCGTGGGCTGGATCGTGGGCCTGGTGGCCGCCGGGGTGCTGGCCGCTGGCAGCCTGCTGCTGCCCTCTGGCAATAGCTACAGCCCGCTGGTCGCCGCCGTGCTCAGCACCCTGGCCACCGTGCTGCTCACCGGCTGCTTCCATGAGGATGGCTTGAGCGATGTGGTCGATGGCCTGGGCGGGAGCCACGAGCGCCAGCGCGCACTGGAGATCATGAAGGACTCGCGCATCGGCGCCTATGGCGCGATGGCGATGGTGCTGGCCGTACTCAGCAAGACCGCTCTTGTCGCGCTGCTGGCCAGCCACAGCCTGGCGCTGGCGATGGCAACCTTGGTCACAGCCCATGTGATCGCCCGCCTCTGGCCGATGTTTGTCGTGCGCAGCCTGCCCCATGTGGGCGACAGCGCCTCGTCCAAAAGCAAGCCTTTGGCGGCCTTTATCAGCCGCCAAGGCCTGGCCTGCTGCGTAGCCTGGTCCTTGCCCGCTGCCCTGCTGCTGGGCCTCGCCCAAGGCTGGGTGGTTCTGCTGCTGGCCCTGGTGCTTAGCGCCGCCGCCGCGCTGTGGATGCGCCAGTGGCTGCAGCGCCGCCTGCAAGGCTTTACCGGTGATGGCCTGGGCGCTGCCGAGCAGGTCAGCGAGATCGCGTTCTACCTGGGTGCCGCGCTGTCGCTGGGCCCTGCCGGCAGCTTGCTGGCCAAGGCGCTGGCATGACGGCGCTGTGGCTGCAGCGCCATGCCCAGCCCCTGGTGGCGCCGGGCATCTGCTACGGCCGCACCAACATGGCCGCCGATGACAAGGCCACCGCCGCCGCCGCACGGGCCCTGCAAAACGCCTGGGCCGCCGAGGCACTGCCGGCCGGAACGGTCTGGCATTCGCCACTGCAGCGCTGCAGCCAGCTGGCCACGGCCTTGCAGGCGCAGGCACCGGCATTCGCGCTGCGCGCCTGCGACGATCTGGCAGAAATGGACTTTGGCGCCTGGGAAGGCCAGCGCTGGGACGGCATCGCCCGCGAAGAGATGCAGGCCTGGACAGCAGACTTTATGGCCTATGCACCAGGCGGTGGCGAATCGCTGGCCACGATGATGGCGCGCGTGGCGCGTGCGCTGGATGCGGCGCGCCAGCAGGCGCTGGAAACCGGCCAGCCCGTGCTCTGGATCAGCCATGCTGGCGTGGCGCAATGCACGCATTGGCTGCTGACACGCGGCCAAAGGCTGCCGCTGGCCAAGGACTGGCCGTCAGTCAAGCTCGCTCATGGGGAATGGCTCCGATTACCGCTGTTCGGCGAGGTGTAAGAACCTGTTCAGAGAGCCGTTCCAGGCCGCCCCAACAAACTTTTACGTAAAGCGCCGGCAATCTGTCAGTCGCGCAAGGAGCCGGTGCTGCGGTCCACATTGGGGGCGGCAGCGGGTACGGGGGCAGCGCCTTGCGGTGCCGCAGCCACGGCATTTGGGGCATTCGGCACAGAGGCCGGGATCGGCGCAGCCACCGTATCCACCGGGCGCAAGGCAGGCAGGTTGATCGTGACAGCCGCCGGGCCATCAACACCAGTGCCCAGGCTCACGGCACGGGGCGCATCGCTGCGCAGGGCCTGCAGCACCAGGCCATCGGCTACGACCGTGCCCACGCGGAACACCTTGGCAGGCTGGTCATCCACG
>NZ_KE148528.1:0-3819 GCF_000410635.1 Comamonas sp. B-9 | reverse complement strand
GCCGCCCCCCCCCCCGCCACTGTCCTTGCCCACCATCACGCCCAGCAGGCGCCAGCGGGTGGGGGCAGCCGGGGCTGCAACGGGCGCGCCATCCTGCACCCCAAAGAGCCGCGCCATCGCAGTGCCATCGACCTGCACCTGGGCGGGGCCACCGGCCTGCGGGGCCGAGAGCACCTGGCGCGGCGCCGACAGCTTGAGCCCCCAGAACACCGCCAATGCCGCAGCGCCAGCCCATAAAAGGCCGGCCGCCAGCCGAGGAGACCAGGGGTTGCGTGATAGTGTCACCATTCGCAGATTATGATGCAGCCAGATGTCAGTTTCACCACTTTGACCCCCTTTGACCTGAGAGCATGATGTTTTCCTTCCGCCCGCAGTCGGCTGCACGCCGCATCCAAGCCAATATCCAGCGCGGCTTTACCCTGATCGAGCTGATGGTGGTGCTGGTCATCATCGGCGTGCTGGCCGCGCTGATCGTGCCCAATGTGATTGGCGCTGCCGACGAAGCACGCGTGACCGCGGCGCGCACCGATATCACCAACATCAGCGGCGCACTCAAGCGCTACCGCCTGGACAACCAGCGCTACCCCACCGCCGAGCAAGGCCTGGCCGCGCTGATCAACCGCCCCAGCAGCGGCCCCGCGCCGATGAACTGGAAGCCCTATCTGGAAAAGCTGCCCAATGACCCCTGGGGCCACCCCTACCAGTACCTGAACCCTGGCGTCAAAGGCGAAGTCGATGTGATGAGCTTTGGTGCCGATGGCCAGGCCGGCGGTGAAGGCAACAATGCCGACATCGGCAGCTGGCAATAAGCGGCAATAAGCCCGCCTGATCGCCGCTTTCTGCCTTTTCCCGCTGCCCCGCCCTCCGGCCCCATGCCCTGCGCCCATGCCTCTTTCACACCCCTTCCAGCCGCGCCGCCAGCGCGGCTTTACCTTGATGGAGCTGCTGGTCGTCATCACGTTGATGGCGCTGGCCAGCGCCGGCGTGGTGTTTGCGATGGGCGACAACAGCCAGGACCAGCTCCAGCGTGAAGGCCAGCGTCTGGCCGCGCAGCTCGAAGCCGCACGGGCCCAGTCCCGCGCCAGCGGCCAGCCGGTACGCTGGCGGGCCGACAGCCAGGGCTTTGTCATCGAAGGCCTGCAAGGCGGCACCCGCCAGGGCGCCTGGCTGCACCCGCCGGTGGCGGTGCGCAGCAGTGGCGATATCATCCTGGGGCCCGAGGCACTGATCGGCCCGCAGACGGTGCTGCTGGCCTACCCCAGCCGCCATGCGGGCAGCATTGCCGTGTCCACCGACGGTGTGCGCCCCTTTGAACTACAGGCCCCCTGAACCTTTTCCCGACCAGCCCCGCGTGCCCAGCAAGTCCTCGCCCCATTCCGGCTTCACCCTGATCGAGGTGCTGGTCGCGCTCGCCATTGTCGCGATCGCCTTGCTCGCCGGCGGCAAGGCGATGAACGCGCTGACCCAGACCGCAGGGCGGCAAAGCGATGTGATGCTCGCGCAGATCTGCGCCGAGAACCAGCTGATCGCCGCGCGCCTGTCGCAACAGCTGCCGGGCCTGGGCACGACCAGCGTGGCCTGCGAGCAGGCCGGCCGCATGTTCGATGTGCGCGTGGGCGTGTTTGCCACGCCCAACCCGGATTTCCGCCGCATCGATGCCCATGTGTTCTCCGGCGGCGCGCCTTTGCTGCGCCTGAGCACCATCGTGGGGAGGTACTGATGCAGCGCCCCCGTTCTAGCCAGCCACGCAGCCAGGGCTTTACCTTGATCGAGCTGCTGATCGCGATCTCCATTCTGGCGGTGATGACCATCGCCAGCTGGCGCGGTATCGACGGCATGGTGCGCGCCCAGCAGCAGGCCCGCGATTACAGCGAAGAGGTGATGGTGGTGCAGGCCGCGCTGTCGCAGTGGAACACCGACCTCAATGGCATTGAGCGCGTCGCAGCTACCACGCCCATCGACTGGGATGGCCGCGTGCTGCGGCTCACGCGCCGCAGCAGCGACATCAATGAACAAGGCCTGCGCGTCGTCAGTTGGGCCCAGCGCAGCCTGGGCAACCGCGCCTACTGGGTGCGCTGGCAGTCCTCCCCGGTGCGTGATCTGCAGCAGTGGCAGCAGGCCTGGGACATGGCCGCCCATGCGGTCACCAACAGCGCGCTGACCAACAACTCCGATGGCGGCCCGCAGCAAACAGTGCTGATGCCCCTCAGCGGCTGGCAGCTGCTGTATTTTCGGGGCAACAGCTGGAGCAACCCGCTGTCCAGCCAGGGCGCCAATCCCCAGACCGATGCCAACAACCCCACCACGGTGGCGCTGCCCGACGGCATCCGCCTGCGCCTGGAGCTGCCCGCGCCCGGTGCGCTCTCCGGGGTCATCACCAACGACTGGGTCAACCCCATCGTGTCGGGGAACAAATCATGAAGCGGCTGCACCTAGCCCGCCGCAGCCAGCGCGGCGCAGCGCTGCTGGCCGCCATGCTGACCGTCACCCTGGTGGCCACGATTGCCGCCGGCGCCGTCTGGCAGCAGTGGCGCAATCTGGAGGTTGAAGGCGCTGAGCGCACCCGCGTGCAGGCCGCCTGGCTGCTGCTGGGGGGGCTGGATTTCTCGCGCCAGGTGCTGCGCCAGGATGCGCGCGTGGGCGGCCCCGATTCGCTGTCCGAGCCCTGGTCGGTGCCGCTGGCCGAAGCGCGCCTATCCACCTTCTTGCAGGCCTCCAACAACCAGAGCAATGCCGACGACAGCAGCATCGACGCGGCCCAGGCCTTTTTGTCGGGCGCGATTGTCGATGCCCAGGCGCGGCTCAATATCCGCAATCTGGTGTCCAACGGCCAGATCAATACCGTCGCGCTGCGCCAGCTCCAGCGCCTGTTCGAGCGCCTGGGCCTGCCCGGTGCCGAGCTGACCGTCCTCAGCCAGCAGGCACAGGCCGCGCTGCGCACCGAAGGCAAGGCCGCCAATGCCCCGCTGCTGCCGCGCACCTACAAGGAGCTGGCCTGGTGGGGCCTGTCTCCGTCCACCCTGACCCAGCTGGAGCCCTATGTGGTGCTGCTGCCCCAGGAGAGCAAGGTCAACGTCAACACCGCCTCGGCCACCGTGATCTGGGCCGCTGTCGAGGGCATGGATTTTGCAACTGCCCAGCAAATCGCCCAGCTGCGGCTGAACAAGGCTTTCGAGAGCAGCGCCGAGCTGCAGCAGCGCTTTAGCAGCAACACCGCGCTCACCAATGCCAACGCGCTGCTCGATGTGAAATCGGTGTATTTCGAGGTCTGGGCGCGGCTGCGCTTTGACGACCTGGTGGTGCAGGAGAAATCCCTGGTCTACCGCCAGGGGCTGAATGTAACAACCGTGGTGCGCGAGCGCGGTGCCGCACTGGCCACCAGCCTGATGGGCGATGGCAGCGCCAACCCGGTGGCGGCGCGCTAACAGGAACATGATGACAAACGTATTGCAGTTTGGTGAAGCCGGGCCCTCTACAATGCAGCGCACAACACGCTCATGAGTACATTACTGATTTCACTGCCGCTGGCCTCGGGGCCAGATACAGGGCCCAGCTCGGCCTGGAGCTACAGCTATGCCCTGTCGCCCGATGGCGTGACCATCGGCCAGCAAGGCAGCACCACCGCCGGCCTGCTGCCCCAACCCGGCCGCGCTGGTGAGGTGGTGGCCGTGGTGCCTGCGGCCATGCTGTCCTGGCAACGGGTCAGCCTGCCCCAGGGCGTAGGCCCCGGCTCGCCCCGGCTGCGTGCGGTGCTCGAAGGCCTCTTGGAAGAGCGCCTGCTCGACGACCCGGCGCAACTGCACTTTGCCTTGCAACCCG
>NZ_KE148527.1:506-2031 GCF_000410635.1 Comamonas sp. B-9 | reverse complement strand
TGGGCGCGCAGCGCCACCGCCTCGGGCGCGACCTTGCCCGCCTGCGCCGCAAGATCAGGGGAATCGTCCTGGCTCATGGTCAGTTCCTCCGTGTGCCGTCCGTGCGCTCAATCCGCACCACGTCGCCTTTGTCCCCGCCCAGGCGCAGTTCGGCCGCGCCGAACAGGCGATCAACGATGTAGTACGGCGCACGGAATCGGTAGTTCACCAGTTGCCCGTCGCCTTGCGCGCCGATCACGAACAGCGGCGGCAGCTCGCCCTGGGCGATGCCGGGCGGGAACTGGATGTAGACCTTCTCGCCGTCATCGAAAGCACGCAGCGGCTTCCACGGCGGATTGCTGCCGCTGATGGCATAGCGGAAACGGATCTTCTCCAGCGACAGGCCGCTATCGACCGGGGCGGCGGCGCTGGCCGCCTGCGCCTGGCGCTGCAAGGCCAGCATCTTGTCCTTCGGGTACTCCCAGGACACCGACGCCATCCACGTCTTTTCGGTCGAAGTCAGCTCCAGCAGATACGTCCGGCGGCTGGTGGTGATGACCAGATTGGTCTTCAAGCCCGAGCGGATCGGCTTGACCATCACGTTGACGCGCAGAGCCTCACCGCTGCCGCTCGACGTGTCCCCGACGATCCAGCGCACCGTGTCGCCGGCCGCGACCGTCACCAGTTCCTCGCCGGGCTGCAGCGAAACCACCGTCACGCGGCCCACGGCCGCATAGAGCTGGTAAAGCGCGCCATCGGTAAAGGGCCAGACCTGGATCGCGTTGACGTAGCCTTCGCGCGTGGGCGCGACACGGGCCTCGGCATTGGCGCGCGAGACGCGCACTTTCTCATCCGCGGGTTCCGGCGCGGGCTTGGCCTCCTCGGTCTCTGGCAGTGGTTTCAACTGCGACGGCAGCGCGAGCGGCTGCGGCACCGTGACCACCTCCACCGGTTTTGGTGGCTCCGGCAGCGGCTGGGCCTGCACCGGCTCATCGAGCGAAATGGTCGGTGGCGGCTTGCCCTGAGTAGCGCAGCCAGAGAACAGCACGGTCGAAGCCAGAAGCATCACCGGCAAGGCGGATTTACGGAAAAGATCATTCATGGTTTTGCTCCTTCGTTAGCTTCCAGTTCGCGGCTCCACGACAGCCCGTTGACGTAGATGCCCAGGGGGTTCTTGCGCAGACGCTGCTCGGTGCGCGGGGTTTGCAGCACCGTGGAAATCACCGCGTTCCAGCGTTCGGTGCGATCCAGCGCGCCATTGACGAAGCGCGTTTCCGTCCAGCGCACGTTGAAAGACGTGTCGCTGGCGCGGGTCACGCTGGTGATCTGCACCGTCACCGACTCCTTGCCGATGCGCGCGAACGGGTCATTCGTGCGGGCGTACTCGTTGAGCACGACCGCGCCTTTGTCGGTCGTGTAGTCGTAGGCATCGAGCCAGTTCTGCCGCACCACGATGGGGTCGATGGACAGCGAGCGCACCAGGCCGATGAAGCGGCCCAGGTGGTAGGCGATCTGCGCATCGCTGGGCTTGTAGGGCGTGGCGGCC
>NZ_KE148527.1:0-372 GCF_000410635.1 Comamonas sp. B-9 | reverse complement strand
GGCCCGGGGGCGGAGCCGATGCGCTCGTCCCAAACCTGGGCGGCGGATTGATACGGAGTAGCAGGCTGTGGCGTATCGGCGTAGCGCACCTGCGGTCGTTTGAATCGCATGGGAGTTCTCCTTGAAGATCAGGAATCGGAATCGCGCAGGCTCGGGCCTTGGCTGGAGCTGCCGCCATCGCCGCCGCGCAGCGTGTGGGCGGCGGTCGTCGCGGCATGGGTGAGCTGCTGCCTGCGATGCAGGCGCTTGGCCCAGGCGGGTTGCGCGGTGGATGGGGTTGGCTCGTTTGCAGCCTGTGCGGCACCGCCCCCTGACGCCGATCCGGCGTCATCGGGCCGGAAGGCGGCGGCGACACGCTCCTTCATCGAGCGC
>NZ_APCR01000557.1:0-6806 GCF_000410635.1 Comamonas sp. B-9 | reverse complement strand
AGGTTTGCATGGAAATCAACACTTTCCTTCCGTTTGTCCATGCCTATCAGTATTGGGGAGTCTTTTGCTTCATAGCCCACACCGTCGTACTTGAGCCGACCGGTGAACGAGAGGGAGCCGTAGCGTCCCTGGAGAGTGCCCAGTTTCACATCCGCTGTCGGGCCCGCGATTCGCAACCAGCTGTTTTCTACGTAAAGCAGCGGCAATGCGCGGTTCTTGTTGTCGGAACCAGCATACGGTTGTTGGAACACCCCAGCAGCGAGGCCCAAACCCCACTGCGTTCCGTCAGCTGTAGGGTCAGCCTCGGCGAGCGCGTTGCTGGTCATCGCCGCGAAAGTCGCACATGCGGCAGCGTTACGGAAAGCTCGCCGAGCGGCGTGTGGCGAAAAGTGGAAATTGCCAAAGGAGGACATGAAGACAGCCGTCTTTAAGTTAGAACGGAAACAATCTTCAGCGAGGTCCTATTACTGCGCACTTACTCGGCTCAAGTATTTAATGTGCGTTCCCCGGCTTGTGAATCAGAGGGCCGAAACAGTTGAAAAGAATTCCTAGTTCGCTCGCAAATGTCCACTTCTGCTATGGGTCGATGCCCGCTTCGGGTCGCAAGCCGCCATCGGAACGAGCTCGGCAAGCTGGCCAGGTGGGTAGGATCTTTACGCAAGCTGCCATCGACCAGTCCGTTCGCAGAGCACACTTGGATTGGCCTCTAGGACCTTTGCAAGAGTGTAAGAATGGCTGGATCAACTGTTATCACTGATTCTGCAAATGTCCTTGATCTACAAGGACACCAATTTGCAAGATCAGTCAGATCCTAGCGCTGGATGGCGCCGACAACCGCCAAGTTGCCTTTAAGTCTGCAATACATCCCGTATTCGGTGCGCTAAACATCCCTCTCGTACATCGTCTCCATCTAGCCAGGCCCATTGCATGCGACCCAACACCCACTTCCAGATCGAGGTTGAGCGCTGCGGCGTTGAGCCGTTTCAGCTGGAGGCAAACGCCGCCTGCGAAGCCTCTGCCTTTGCCACCACGGAGGCCCATCTCAGACCTGGGAATGTGATCACCATCGCGTGCCTGGGTGAAGGCGTAGATTACGGAAACCTCATCATGGAGGTCTCCGCAGACGGCGATATCCACCTGGTTGCGCATGAGCATCGAGGGTTCCAAGTAAACGGGGTGTCGCTGGAGCACGCCTTGGCGGCATTGCGATTCTGGTTGCCGCTGCAGGAGCGAGATTCCCGTCTCGCATGGGAAGATCAGTAAAACCAATCCATGCTTCCGCCGGATCGCCTCTGGCGGCTGCTGAACTTAGCAGTGGGGCAAATAGCCGCAATGCGCTGCTAGCGACCATCAACGATGACGCCTGTTGCCACCCTGCCCCGCACCCTGCTACGAGTAGGGAGATGCCCCGCTTAGTTGCCCCAAAGCAACATACCGACGTAGGCCACAAGTAGGTATTCACACTGGATCACCGCTTTTTGGGCTGCAAGCGGCGCTGAATGTGTAGGACAAGCCCCGCTTTTAAATACAATTCGTTCTCATTCCTAACACCAATCCCCTGGCAAACCTCGCTGCGGCGCCCCTGACTGGCGCCGTTGTGCTGTGCCCGCCTCGTTTTTTGCTGCCTTTACCATGTCCGCATTCACCAGCACCTCGCGCAAGCCATCGGGCGCCCGTCCAGCCCTGAGCCAGATCACTGCAGCCGTCCTGATCAGCCTGGCACCCGCTGCCAGCGTGCTGGCCCAAACGGCAGATGCTGCGGCTGCAGCGCCTGCCGATGACGAACCGGTCGCAGAGAGCACCTTGGAGACCATCCAGGTCTCCGGCGATCTGCTGGGCAGCGGTCTGCAGAACCAGCTCAAGACCTTTGCCGGTGCCCGCACCATCGTCAACAAGGACGTGATCGAGAACAGCGGTGCGTCGAGCATTGGCGATGTGATGCGCCGCATCCCCGGCGTGCAAAGCAGCGACAACTCCGGCACGGCAGGCAGCGCGGTGTCGCTCAACATCGGGGTGCGCGGTTTGACCGGCCGCTACTCGCCGCGCTCGACCGTGCTGCTCGATGGCGTGCCGCTGGCCGTGGCGCCCTACGGCCAACCCCAGCTGTCGTTTGCCCCGGTGAGCCTGGCCAATATCGAATCCATCGATGTAGTGCGCAGCGGCGGCGCGGTGCGCTATGGCCCGCAAAACGTGGGCGGCATCATCAACTTCAACACCCGCGCCATCCCCACCAGCAAGGACATCACCGGCGATGTGACCATGCGCTACAACGGCTTTGGCAAAGGCGGAGAGAACAACACGCTCTACAGCACCTTCCTGGGCTCGCAACTGGACAACGGCCTGGGCTGGGCGCTGCTGTACTCGGGCATGACGGGCTCCGAATGGCGCAAGGACAGCGATGAGCGTTTGAACGATGTGGCGCTGAAGTTCCGCTACGCGCTGTCGGGCACCTCCGAGGTCTACGGCAAGCTGTCTTACTACGATGTGCGCTCCAACACGCCTGGCGGCCTGACGGTGGCCCAGTACAACGCCAACCCCTTCCAGAACACCCGCCCCACCGACATGTGGGATGGCGAGCGCAAGGGCCTGGACCTGGGCTATATCAACACCCTGTCGGACACGCAGGAGTTCGAGATCCGCGCCTACTACAACGACAGCGCGCGCTCCAGCCGCCTGATCAATGCCGCGCAGACCCAGATCAACTACCAGCCGCGCAACTACCAGACCCTGGGCATCGAGCCGCGCTACACCCAGCGTTTTGCGCTGGGCAGCAGCACGCATGATGTGACCGTGGGCTACCGCTACATCCGCGAGCGTGGTGACGACAACAGCAGCCTGCTGAACCTGTCCACCAACGTGATGGGCGCCACCACCTCGTTCGACAACGCCACCGATGCCCATGCCGGTTATATCGACGACCGCATCGCCATTGGCGCCTGGCGCATCACCCCGGGCGTGCGCTTTGAGCACATCAAGTCCGAGCGCGACGACCGCAGCGGCGCGCAAAGCTTTGACACGCGCAACAACAAGTGGCTGCCCTCGGTCAGCGTGTCCTACCTGGTCAACCCGGCCCTCACGCTGTTTGCCAACTACACCACCTCGTTCGGCCCGGTGCAGAACATCCAGCTGAACTCGCAAACGGCAGCCAACCCACTGCGCCCCGAAGTGGCCAAGACCAAGGAGCTCGGTGCCCGCTGGCAAGACAAGCAGTGGCGCGCAGAAGCCACGGTGTTTGACCTGCGCTTTGACAACCAGATCCTGCAGACGCCGGGCGTCGTGCCCGTCACCTTTGCCAATATTGGCGCCACCAAGCACCAGGGCCTGGAGCTGGCGCTGGAGTACAGCTTTGACAAGGCCAGCGCCCTCGCCGGCACCACGGTGTATGGCAACTACACCTACACCAAGGCGATCCAGAAATCGGGCACCACCGCCGGTCTCGATGTGCCTTTCTACGCCCGCAACACCGACACCGTCGGCGTGCGCTATGAGCGCAATGCCTGGGGCTTCAACCTGTCGAGCACGCACCAGAGCAAGCAGTACTCGGACCTGGCCAACACCGAGGCCGAATCGGCCAATGCCAATGTGGGCCGCATCCCCGGCTTTCGGCTGTGGAACGCCCAGGTCAGCTGGAAGGTGCCGCAGTACAAGGGCAGCGAAATCATGGTCGGCGTGAACAACATCGCCGACCACCGCTACTACACCCGCAATGTCGACGGCAACCCCGGCCGCATGGTTGGCGCGCCGCGCACCTTCTACGTCCAGGGCCGCTACGCGTTCTGATCCACCTATTACCCGCCTTCGTAAAACAAGACCCGCAACACCTGATGCGGGTCTTTTTGCCGATGGCTTCGCCTGTTTTGTGACCCTCTGATGACCCCTTCTCGCACCACCGCCCGCTCCGCCGCCTTCCACCCGCTGACCTGCCTGAGCAGCATCGCGCTGGCGATTGCCGCCTGGCCCGCCGTTGCACAAACCGCGCCGGATACGGCCACCAGCGCCACCACCGCCACGGCCGCTGAGGCCGTGCTACCCCAGGTCATCGTGCAAGAAAAGGCGCAGGAAGTCGGCTACCAGCCCAAGCGCGCCACCACCGCCACCCGCAGCGATGCCGCGCTGCGCGATGTACCCCAGGCCATTGCCGTGGTGCCCGCCCAGGTGCTGCAGGACCAGCAGGTGCGTTCCATCGACGAGGCACTCTACAACGTCAGCGGCATCACCCAGGCCAACACCCTGGGCGGCACGCAAGATGCAGTGATCAAGCGCGGCTTTGGCTTTAACCGCGATGGCTCCATCCTGCGCGATGGCATCCGCACCGTGCTGGCCCGCAACCTCACCTTCACGACCGAGCGGGTCGAGGTGCTCAAAGGCCCCAGCTCGGTGCTCTACGGAACCATGGACCCGGGCGGCGTGATCAACATGGTCACCAAAAAGCCCCAGCTCAGCTTTGCCGGCCAGGTGGGCGCCTCGCTGTCGAGCTACGGCGGCGGCGGTGCCTCGCTCGATCTGACCGGCCCCATCGGCGAGCAGGGCCTGGCCTACCGCTTTATCGCCGACACCAGCGATGTCGACTACTGGCGCAACTTTGGCAAGAACCGCCAGACCGTCATCGCCCCGTCGCTGGCCTGGTATGGGCGCGATACCTATGTGCGCATGTCCTACGAGCACACCGACTATGAGCAGCCCTTTGACCGGGGCACCGTGATCGACAGCCGCACCGGCCGCCCGGTGGCCGTCGACCGCCGCGAGCGCCTGGATGAGGCCTACAACCGCACCCTGGGCGATTCGGACTTTTTCACCGTGCAGGCCCAGCACAGCCTCAACAGCCAGTGGAAGCTCAACGCCGCCTACAGCTACAACCGCAACCGCTATGACGACTACCAGGCCCGGCCGGTGTCGCTCAACCCCACCACCGGCATCCTCACGCGCCGGCCCGATGGCACGCGCGGCGCATTGAGCCAGCAGCATGTGGGCCAGATCAACCTGGAAGGCAAGCTGCAGGCGGGCGGCATGACGCACGAGATCCTGGCCGGCCTGGACGCCGAAGACAGCAATATCTTCCGCCGCGACATCATCCGGGGCAGCAACAGCGGCGGCTTCAATGTCTACGACCCGGTCTATGGCAACCTGCCCAACGCCACCACGATCGACGAGGCCCAAAGCGCGCAGAGCGACAAGATCCGCCAGCAGGCGCTGTTTGCGCAGGATTCGATCCGCCTCTCGCCCCAGTGGCTGCTGCAGCTGGCCGGGCGCTGGCAGCACTACGACCAGATCGCGGGCAAGGGCCGGCCCTTTGTGGTGGGCAGCGAGGCGGACGGCAGCAAGTTCGTGCCGCGCGCAGGCCTGGTCTGGCAGCCCAGTACCGAATGGTCCATCTACGGCAGCTACAGCGAATCCTTCAAGCCGCAAAGCAGCATTGGCAGCGTCATCGGCACCCTGCCGCCCGAGACCGCCAAGGCCTGGGAGCTGGGCACCAAGTGGGAGTCGCCGGCCGGCATCACCGCCACCGCTGCGCTCTATGACATCCGCAAGCGCAATGTGGTGGTGAACGAGACCATCGACGGCCAAAGCTATGCCCGCGCCGTAGGCGGTGCCCGCTCGCGCGGCCTGGAGCTGGATGCCGCTGGCCGCCTGGGCAAGCAGTGGCAGCTGATTGGCACCTATGCCTACACCGATGCTGCCGTCACCGACGACCCGCAATACCAGGACAACCGCCTGGCCAATGTGGCGCGCCACACCGCCTCGCTCTTTGCCGCCTATGATTTTGCAGCCAGCAACAGTGGCCGCTGGCGTGCCGGCGCCGGCCTGCGCCATGTGGGCCGCCGCGCGGGCGATGCCGCCAACAGCTTCAACAACGCCGGCTACACCGTGGCCGACAGCTTTGTCAGCTGGGAGCGCCCCTGGAGCGGCCGCATGGTCAAGCTGCAGCTCAACGTCAAGAACCTGTTCGACAAGAACTATGTCAGCTCCTCGGGCAGCCCCATCTATGTGTCCTTGGGTGAGCGCCGCCAGGCCGTGCTGCGCGCGGTCATAGATTTCTAAACATCGGCCTAAGCAACAGACAACAAAGACAAGCATGTGGAGTTTTAAAAATATCTGGTTCCAGATCCATTGGCTGATCGGCATCACCGCAGGCACGGTGCTGATCGTCATTGGCCTCACCGGCGCCACCTATTCCTTCCAGGACGAGGTGCTGGACTGGGCCAACCCGGGGACCGCCAGCGTGCCGGTGCAGCCAAGCCCGGCGCTGACGCCGCCCCAGTTGCTGGCGGCAGTGCGGGCCAGCGGTGAGCAGCGCCGTATCGACCGCATTACCTTGTACGCCGAGCCCGGGCGCAGCGCCCAGTTGGCCTTTGCACCGGAGAAGGGTGAGCGCCGGGGCCAGAGCGTCTACCTCCACCCCTACACCGGCGCCCAGCTGCCGGCGCAAAGCGGCCGCGAGTTTTTTGAATGGAACGAGCGCCTGCACCGCTGGCTGCTGCTGCCGCGCGACGATGGCAAACCGATAACGGGCAGCCTCTCGCTGTGCCTGCTGCTGCTGTCGCTCTCGGGCCTGTACCTGCGCTGGCCGGCCAAACCGCTGTCCTGGCGCAGCTGGCTCACCTTCAATGTACGGCGCAAGGGCAGGCCGTTTTTGTGGGGCCTGCACTCGGTGGCCGGCACCTGGGTGCTGGTCGTCTATGTGATGCTGACCCTGACCGGCATGTACTGGGCCTTTGATGCGGTGCGTGCGCCGGTGGACCGCTGGATGGGCGCGCCCTCCCGCGCAGCGGCCCGCGCCGAGCAATCGGCCGCGCAAGAGGCCGCCC
>NZ_APCR01000619.1:0-2701 GCF_000410635.1 Comamonas sp. B-9 | reverse complement strand
CGCCCCCGCCGCGCCGGCCTCTTCGGGCAGCCTGTGGCTGGCCGTGCTCGGCGCGCTGGTCGGCGGCCTGATCCTGAACCTGATGCCCTGCGTGTTCCCGATCCTCGCGCTCAAGGTGCTGGGCTTTACCGCGCACGGCAGCCAGCTGCGCGAGCAGCGCCATGCCGGCCTGGCCTATACGGCCGGCGTGGTGCTGTCCTTCCTGGCGCTGGGCGCGCTGCTGCTGGCGCTACGCTCGGCCGGCCAGCAGCTGGGCTGGGGCTTTCAGCTGCAGTCGCCGCTGGTCATTGCCGCACTGGCAGCGCTCTTTACCGTCATTGGCCTCAACCTGGCGGGCATGTTCGAATTTGGCAGCTTTGTACCCAGCAGCCTGGCGGGCAAGCAGGCCAAGAGCCCGATCACCAATGCCTTCCTGAGCGGTGTGCTGGCCGTGGCCATTGCCTCGCCCTGCACGGCCCCGTTCATGGGCGCATCGATGGGCCTGGCCGTCAGCCTGCCCGCTGCCGAGGCCTTGCTGGTGTTTGCCGCACTGGGCCTGGGCATGGCCGCACCCTATCTGCTGGCCAGCTGGATCCCTGCCGTGGTGCGCTGGCTGCCGCGCCCGGGCGCCTGGATGGACACCTTCCGCCGCGCGATGGCCTTTCCGATGTTTGCCACCGTGGTCTGGCTGGTCTGGGTGCTGGGCCAGCAAAGCGGCATCGATGGCGCGGCTACGCTGCTGGCCTTGCTGGTGCTGCTGGCCGCGCTCGTCTGGGCGCTGGGCCTGCAAGGCCGCGCACGCTGGGGCTTTGCGGTGCTGTCACTGGCCGGTGGCCTCTACCTGGCCACCGCCATGGGCCACAACCTGACCACGCCCGCCCCTGCGCCCGGCCAACAGGCCAGCGGCGCGCTGTGGCAGCCCTGGTCGGCGCAAAAGGTCGGCGAGCTCAATGCCACGGGCAAGCCGGTGTTTGTCGATTTCACCGCCGCCTGGTGCGTCACCTGCCAGTACAACAAGCGCACTACCTTGAGCGACAGCCAGGTGCTCGCCGCCTTTGAAGGCAAACAGGTGAACCTGCTGCGCGCCGACTGGACGCGCCAGGACCCTGCGATCACCCAGGCACTGAACCAACTGGGCCGCAGCGGCGTGCCGGTCTATGTGCTGTATGCACCGGGCAAGGCGCCACAGATCCTGTCCGAAGTGCTGAGCGTCAAGGAAGTGGTGGACGCGGTGACGCAGCTTTAAGACCTCTCCAATGAGAAAAGCGCCGGTTGTGCCCGGCGCTTTTCGTTTCTGCAACGCTTACACCCCCCGCTCAGCGCCGCTGCGCCGCCAGCTTGCGCACCTCGCGCACCAGCTGGTCCACCTCGTCAAAGGTGTTGTAGAAGGCCAGCGAGGGCCGCACGGCGGTCTCGACCCCAAAGCGGCGCAGGATGGGCTGCGCGCAGTGGTGGCCGGTGCGCACGGCGATGCCTTCGGCATTGAGCGCCTGGCCCACCTCGTCGGTGCTGTAGCCCTCCAAGGTAAAGGCCAGCACGCTGGCCTTGCCGGGCACGGTGCCGATCAGGCGCAGCCCCGGGATGCTGGCCAGCTGCGCCATGCCATAGTCCACCAGTGCATGCTCGTAGCGGCTGATCTGCGCAATGCCGATGCGCTCCACATACTCCAGCGCCGCGCCCAGACCCACCGCATCGGCGATATTGCCGGTGCCTGCCTCAAAGGTATTGGGCAAGGGCTGGTACACGGTTTTCTCAAAGGTCACATCGGCAATCATGTTGCCGCCGCCCTGCCAGGGCGGCATGGCCTCCAGCACCTCGCGCCGGCCCCAGAGCACACCAATGCCGGTGGGTGCAAAGATCTTGTGGCCCGAGAAGACAAAGAAGTCCGCGCCCAGCTCCTGCACATCGACAGGGGTGTGCGCAATCGACTGCGCGCCATCGATCAAGGTGGTGATGCCCCGGCGTTTGGCGATCTCCACCACCTGCTTGACGGGAACCACCGTGCCCATCACGTTGGAGACATGGCCGATGGCGACGATCTTGGTGCGGTCGTTGATCAGCTTCTGGTACTCATCGAGCCGGATCTGGCCCTGGTCGTCGACCGGAATCACCCGCAGCCGGGCGCCCTTGGCCGCCGCCAGCTGCTGCCAGGGAACGATGTTGGCATGGTGCTCCAGGTGGCTGATGATGATCTCATCGCCTTCGCCCACATTGGCCCCGCCCCAGGCCTTGGCCACCAGGTTGATGGCCTCGGTGGTGCCGCGCACAAAGACCACCTCGCGCGCCTCGGGGGCGTTGATGAAGCGCCGCACCACCTCACGCGCATGCTCATAGGCATCGGTCGCACGCGCGGCCAAGGTGTGGGCCGCGCGGTGGATGTTCGAGTTCTCATGCGCATAGAAATGGCTGATGCGCTCGATCACCTGGCGCGGCTTGTGCGTGGTGGCCGCATTGTCCAGCCAGACCAGCGGCTTGCCATTGATGCGCTCAGCCAGGATCGGAAAGTCGCGCCGCACTGCCTGGACATCAAAACCGGGATGGCGGTCCTGCTGCGCAGCCACAGGCGCCGCATCGGCATGCGGATGCGGCTTGGCCGGCGTGACAAAGCCATTGGGCAGCTGCACGGCATGCACAAAGTAGTACTGCGGCGCAGCGCCTGGCCCTGGGGGCTGGTTCGCGGGCTGGCCCAGCGGCGGCACATCGGCCGCGCGCGGGCCGCGCA
>NZ_APCR01000548.1:0-2261 GCF_000410635.1 Comamonas sp. B-9 | reverse complement strand
TGCTCTGGCCAGCCAAGAAATTGGCCTGCCGCTCGGCCTCGATCAGTCGCTCGCGGGAAATATCGGCATAGGCCAACTCGCGCTCGATGCCGATAAACCGGCGCCCGGTCAGGATTGCGGCTACCCCTGTTGATGCGCTGCCGGCAAACGGATCAAGCACCAGGCCACCAGGAACTACAGGCCGCACCAGCTCGCTCATCAGGTGCGTGGGCTTACCGGTCATGTGGTGCTTGTCGTCTTGCCGCACCGTGGATTGAATGCAGCCGTCAAATGGGCCGTCGTGTTCCAAGATCACCGCAGGGCCTTTGGTGCCCCAGATCACGTATTCGCACTGATGGCGAAAGTAGCCTTTGTGCGGTGCGCGCGATCCGCGCCCCTTGTCCCAGGCAACGATGCCGCGCCAGAAGACACCACCGGCCTGCACCGCGTCGGTCATGACTGGCAGCTGCCGCCAATCGGTGAAGGCCATGAAATAGCCGCCAGGCTTGAGTACTCGCACGCACTCAGCAATCCACAGAGCGCACCACACCAGGTAGCTGCGCTGGTCGCGCGAATCGCCGCCGAAGGATGGGTACCGGCCCCGGTGGCCTGACTGGATGTATTTCGTTTCCGTGTCTTTGCTCTTGTCGTCACGCGAAAAGCCGCCGCTGCTGTATGGCGGATCGGTGATCACAGCATCAACGCTTTCGTCTTTCATGGCCATCAGCAAAGGAAGGCACTCGCCGTGGATCAGTTGCCAGGGCGCGGGAAGGATGGGATCTGGTTTCATGTTTTTCTCAAAAAATTGAAGGGGGCGATATCTCTTCTCAGTCTTTGCGCTCAACGGAATGGACGCGCATGCCGGTCACCCACTTGGCCTTTTCTTCGGCGTCTTCGCTGTTGGCGGCCTTGAGCTGCACTGACTGCAGCAGCTTGTTGCCCTCCTCGCCCTCCAAGTCCCAGGCGTTGGCCGTGACGGGATAGACGAACGCGCGATAGCTGCGCATGGGCTGGATGTTGGTTGCTTGGGTCATGGTCATAGTCGTAGTCTTTCGGTGGTGGTCAGGCAACCAGGCGCAGCTGGTTGGGGTTTTCGTCGGCGTTAGCCACAGCTTCGGCCTTGGGTTTGCGGCGGCGCTTGGCCTTGGCGGCCTCGGTGGCCAGGCGTTCACGCTCGGCCGCAAAGACTGCAGCCAGGTGGCTGGCGTCGTGGCCGCTGCCCACGTAGGCGCCGGGTTGGCGCAGGTAAGTGTGGGTGCGTGGCTCGATGCGTTTTGCGTTCATGGCACTTACTCCTTTGGTTTCTGGGTGGTGGTGGAAAAGTCGGCGCGCTTTAAGCGGGGATGGGTCAGGCCGGCGATCAGCCCGAGAAGGAAGCGATCGCCCATATCTGCAAATTCCAGGATCTCGCGCTTCATCGCCTGGCGGGCCTCGGGGCTGTCTTGCATGTCGTCGCACACTCGGCGGCCTGCATCCAGGGCCTGCTGCAGCAGTGGGCTGATTTCGCGCATGCGGCGGCCCTGCTGGGCGGTGGTGGCGTTGATCTGGGCGGGGGTTTTGGTCATAGCCATGCGCCTTCCTCAAACTCGACGGCCTCGATTGCGGCCTCTAAGCTGCCCAACTCCTGCAATCTGGTGGTCAGCAACTCGGTGTTTTGGGTCGCATCCAGGCGGGCCGTACAGTTATTGAAACGAGTCCAAGCGGCAGGCAGAGCCTGCCGGGACGCGGTTGCACCTACGCCCTGCGCTTGGCCATCTTCATGCTCAAAATGCGGGCCGTCCACTGCCGCACCTGCAGCCGATTCGGCGGTTTGAACAAATGGCTTCCACGCAATGCGACGGCTCACGAGGTATCGGCCACACATGCGCCCACGCTGTGGCGTCAAACCAATCAGGCGCCCGCATTTCAGTTCCTCGCCGTATTTGTTAGCGGCGCCCTCTTCTACATGGCGGCGCACGGGGGCCAGGTGCCAATCGGTGCGCTTGCGTGCATGGCCGCCCATGGCTTCCATGAATTCGCACCAGTTGGCTTTTATCTCGCCTTGGCGATGACAGGCGCGATAGGCCTGCACGGTTTTGCTGTCGCCCTCACGGTCAAACAGCTCCAGTTGGTCATGCGTCACCCGGCGCAGCTCACGCCACACGGTGACCGATGGCATGCCAATGGTTTGGAACTGGCGGATGCCCCACGTAGCGGCCCAGGCATCAACGCGCAAATGACCGTTGACGATCTCCGGCTTGGCCTTCTTCTCAGGCTTGGCGATATCGCTGATGGCGGCTTGC
>NZ_APCR01000552.1:0-2011 GCF_000410635.1 Comamonas sp. B-9 | reverse complement strand
GAGCGGCGCAACTGGCGCAGGCGCCCGGGCAGCAGGCGCCAGCAGCCCACGCCATCGAGCAGCAAGCGCACCTTGACGCCGCGCGCCGCTGCCTGCTGCAGCGCCGTGCCAATCTGGCGCCCGACCACGTCATCGGCAAACACATAGGTGCACAGGTCCAGATTGCGCTGGGCCTGCTCAATCAGCCGCAGCAACTGCTGCAGGGCCTGCAGACCATCCTGGTGGAACACCACCTCGGCATTGGGCTGGGCGGCATCGAGCTCCATGCTCGCCAGCAGCTGGCCGGCCCAGGCCGGCACCTGCCTGGGCACACTGCTGCGGCGCTGCCCGCTGTTGGGGATGACCGCATGCGCCGGGGGCCGGACTGCCTTGCGCGGCCCGAACACCAGAAACAGCGGCAAAAAGAGATAGGGAAAGGTGACCATGCCCAGCACCCAGCCGATGGCCGATGCCGGGTGACGGCGCTGGTGGCCGGCGCGGGTGACCAGCGTGTAGACCAGGAGTGCCACCATCACCGCAATGGTGTGGCCCAGGCCGGACAGGACGGTCACGCGCAGCATCTGCTAGCCCCCGTCTGCTGGTACAGGGCTGCGGCTTGGCAACTGGGCGGCCGGGCCCATCAGAGCAGGTCGAGCACCCGCTCGGGCGGGCGGCACAAACGGGCCCCTTTGGCGCTCAGCACAATCGGCCGGTTGAGCAGCTGGGGGTGGGCGGCAATCTGCGCGATCAGCTCGGCATCGCTCAGGCTTTCGCGGCCCAGGTCCAGTTCCTGGTAGATGGCTTCCTTGCTGCGCATCACATCGCGCACCGGCACACCCAGCTGGGCGATCAGCGCCGTCAGATGCGCGGGGCTCAGCTGTGCGTGCAGGTAGTCGATGACCTGGGGCTGGATGCCACGCGCCTCAATCAGCGCCAGCGCGCCGCGCGAGTTGCTGCAGCGCGGGTTGTGGTAGATGGTGATCGTGTCTTCTTGGGCCATGGCCCCGATCTTATTACAGAGAGGCTTCGAGCTCGGGCATGATGATGCGCGCCTTGGTCAGCGCCATGCCCAGGTTGGCGGTGCGCCGGCAGACCAGCACGGCCACATACTCGGGGTTGGCCTTGCCGCGCATAAAGATGTGGATCAGGTTGTCGCTGTTGACGATGATCTCCTGGAAGTAGTGGTGGCCGTCGTCCTGCAGGCCACGCGACTTCTTGAACATGCGCTCGATCATCGAGACATTGGGGCCGTTGAAAAGGTCGGCCGTTGCAGCGGCCACCAGGTCGATCACCTCGCGCGGGTGCGAATCCACCGTGCGAATGGCCAGCAGCATGCCGGTGGCCACATCGACATAGCCGGCAGCCAGGCATTCGGGCACAAAGGTGGCGACTTTCTGTAAAACGGTATCCATGGTCATGAGTTGTGTTCCTTCAAAGTGGGTGGGTCAAGGGCCGACACGCCGGGCGGCGATCAGCCCATTTTTTCCAGCAGCATTTCCTCGTAGGCCAGCAGCGCCAGCTCTTGCTGCCTGGACTGCACGTACTGCGGCTCGATCTCGCGCACACGGCGCAGCGCTTCCTCGGCGGTGACGCCTTCAAATACCAGCCAGGCAGCCAGCACGGTGCCGGTGCGGCCCAGGCCTGCCAGGCAGTGCACGGCCAGCACATCGCCGGCCAGCAGCAGGCGCTTCATCTTGAGCATCAGCATCTGCAGCTGCGACACCGAGGGCGGCTCGCGGTCATGCACGGGCAGATGCACATTGCGCAGGCCGTTGCGCGCCAGCGCCGCCTGGTCGATGTCGTTTTCGGTGAGCGTCACCAGCACCGTGATGCCGCAGCGCTTCAAGGCCTGCATATCCACATCGGTGTCGTTGACCACCCCTGGCAGCGGCGTGCCCGCCAGCTTGCCCGGCACCAGCCAGGCAAAGCCGCGCGGCCCGCGCGCGCCGGGCACAAAATGCTCGGCCGCCAGCACCGGGTTGGCCAGCACCAGATCGGGCAATACCGCGCGCTGGCTTTGGCGTGCGGCCTG
>NZ_APCR01000600.1:0-1560 GCF_000410635.1 Comamonas sp. B-9 | reverse complement strand
GCCGCTGGCCCAGCGCTGGCGCAGCGCGCTGCACTGGCTGCAGACGGTGGCCCAGGCCGCCCCCGAGGCCGAGCGTGCCGCCTGGCTGCCTTACTGCAGCGAAGCCGCCGCCTGGCTGGTCTGCCAGAGCGAGCTACCGCACCAGGTCAGCAATGTGGATCTGCGCTGCGAGGTGCTGGGCCTGCTGGGCCAGCATGGCCGGGTGGATGCGGGCCGCATGCAGATTCAGCTCGACGAGCTGACCACGCGTGCGGCGCGCCACTACCGCCGCTACCTGCCGCAGTGGGAGCGCTACCAGGCGCTGCGCCAGCAGCTGCTGGGCGAGTACCGCGCGCGCTTCCGGCTCGAGGAGTTCAAGGCCCGGCCGCTGTCGTCCTTTGTGCGCAACCGCTTGATCAACGAGATCTACCTGCCGGTGATTGGCGACAACCTGGCCAAGCAGATCGGCGTCGTGGGCGAGAACAAGCGCACGGACCAGATGGGCCTGCTGATGATGATCTCGCCGCCTGGCTACGGCAAGACCACCTTGATGGAGTACGTGGCCAACCGGCTGGGCCTCATCTTCATGAAGATCAACGGCCCGGCGCTGGGCCATTCGGTGCGCTCGCTCGACCCGGCGCAGGCGCCCGATGCGACGGCGGCCAAGGAGCTCGAAAAGCTCAACCTGGCGCTGGAGATGGCCAACAACGTGATGCTGTACATCGACGATATCCAGCACACGCATCCCGAGTTCTTGCAGAAGTTCATCTCGCTGTCCGATGGCACGCGCCGCATCGAAGGGGTGTGGAGGGGCCAGACCAAGACCCATGACATGCGCGGCAAGCGCTTTTGCGTGGTCATGTCGGGCAACCCCTATACCGAATCGGGCGAGGTGTTCAAGATCCCCGACATGCTGGCCAACCGCGCCGATATCTACAACCTGGGCGATGTGCTGGGCGGCATGGACGAGGTCTTCAAGCTCAGCTATATCGAGAACAGCATGACCTCGAACGCGGTGCTCGCGCCGATGGCCACGCGCAGCCTGCAGGACCTGTACCTGCTGCTCGACCGGGTGCAGGGCAAGGAGGTGTCGGCCAATGCGCTGTCGCACGACTATGCGGCCGCCGAGCTGCGCGAGATGGAGGCGGTGCTCCAGCGCATGCTGCAGGTGCGCGAGCTGGTGTTCAAGGTGAACCAGCAGTACATCCACAGCGCCGCGCAGGACGACAGCTACCGCACCGAGCCGCCGTTCAAGCTGCAGGGCAGCTACCGCAACATGAACAAGCTCGCCGAGAAGATCACCCCGGTGATGAACGACGCCGAGATGGCGCAGATGCTGAGCGACCATTACCAGGGCGAGGCGCAGATGCTGACCGGTGGCGCCGAGGAGAACCTGCTCAAGCTCGCCGAGCTGCGCGGTAGCGCCGATGCGCAGGCCCAGGCGCGCTGGGCCGAGATCAAGGCCCAGTTCCAGCGCCAGCAGGCCGCTGGCGGCGCCAATGCCGATGCCGCCACCCGCGTGACCACCCAGCTGGTCGACCTGGTGGCCGCCACCCGTGCCATGGCCCAGGCCCAGCAGGC
>NZ_APCR01000558.1:0-1484 GCF_000410635.1 Comamonas sp. B-9 | reverse complement strand
GAATATGCCGACAGCCAGACGGGGCTGCTGCATCTCCGTGCGCGTGATTACGATCCACAGCTTGGCCGCTTTATCTCGATGGATGAGCATCCGGGAAAGGAAAGCATTCCGCTGACGCTCAATAAGTACATCTATGTCAACGCTGACCCGGTCAATCACATTGACCCAAGCGGCAATTTCTTCACAATTGCTGGAACCATGACTTCGGTCGGACGCCAGATGAATATTGTCAGGCTTGCCTTCATCAATGGTGGCCGCCAAGCAGGGGGAGCGGCCATACGCAATCTGGGCCAATTGGTCGAGCGGCGCATCGAAGGGATGATTCGGCAGTGCTTGAAGCCGGGGGTCGACCTGAAAAAGGGTTGGAGAACTGGAGATGGCAAGGTCACGGTCGATTTCTTCTTTGAAATGGGCAAGAAAACCAAGGCGATGGAAGTGAAGTACAGCTTGGGCAGTGCATCGAGTGAGGCGTTTGCGCGTGCGGCACGACAGCTGAAATCTGCATTGAAAAAGACCGACGATGTTGTGCTGGTTTCCTTCAAGGAAATATCCCAGCGTCATCAAAAATCGATGCTAGACAAGCTCGGAAATCCTGGTGTGGCTCCTCAGATGGGCGCAATGGTCGAACTTGCGGCGATGCTCGGCGAGTTTGTTATTGAAGGTTGTATTCGATAATGCGGAGGTTTGATTGTGATGAACTCGTGGCATGTTAAGAGCCTGGACTATCTCTTAGAAAAATATTTTGAAAGTCAAAAATGCGATTTTTCATACGATGCTGGTTTGAAAAAAGTGAACCCACTTATTCAACGAAAACTGGCGTACACGACGACGCATTTTTCAAGGCCTTGTAGTGTTTTTTTTGAAATGGCAAAAAATGGAACAGACGCAGGTTTCAACACCTTTGTTGCGTGGGGAAACAGCACTGGCGATATTCTCGATGCAGTTCATGAGATAGTCGTGAGGGGAGAAGTAATTGCTACAAACCAATGTGTCGTCATGCAGGCCGTTTGGGACCCGGAATACAAGGACAGATCGACTTGTTTCGGCTGGCAACCTATAAAAACAAAAAGAGTTTCTATAAAATCATTGATAAGAAATAAAAATGCACCTGTTGAACCTAAAACGGGTGAGCAGGAGATGGCCGAAGTCACTCCGGCATTCAACCGTTTTGTAGATAATTTTGAGAAATATGCCATTCCGTTCTTTGATTCACTGCCTGTGAATATTGGAAAAAAATGGACGGATTTGATAATTTCCAGTGAGCAGAATTCTGCAAGCTGATCCAGGATTTAAATCGGGCAATACATGCTCTGCAGATTGCTCACCACTAGGGATTCTCTTAAAACCCGATTTTTGAAAGATTGGCATTAAATAAGGCAAGGCATTACGAGGCGAATTTTGGAAATTTTTGGGGTTTTGAGAGGCGCCCCGTATGCTTGCGCTAAAACCGTCGAGTACGGCTATGACAGCAGCGGCCGCCGCAT
>NZ_APCR01000555.1:0-1482 GCF_000410635.1 Comamonas sp. B-9 | reverse complement strand
AATGGCTTGCAGGGAACGATACAACTGCCTGGCGAGCCGGCGAAAGACATAGAGCGCTTCATTTTTGCTGCGCCAGATGCTGCGTATTACCAGACTGAGCAGTGGAAGAATGCAACGCGTTCTAGTCGGTGGCTTGGGCTGAATGCGCAAGGTGAAGTCGTGAATGCCTGGTATGCCAGTCTTCAATCAAGTTCGACCGAACCCTTGCGCTTGCACCTGTATCGCGAAAGCCATGCTGAGACGCTGGAGTGCAGCCGCCCAGTCCAAAGCGATATTTTCCGCTGTGTCGCGGCAGGGGATAAATCCCCGGGACAAGCACCAGAGGTCAAAGAGGTGAAGTTTCGCTTGCTAGGCGCGCAGGTGGCTGGCACTGTCAGTCTGCAAGCTGAAGGCGCTGCCTCCCTGCAGTTGCTCGGTTTCAATACCCGCGTAGATTTTCCGTACCGCGGGGCGGTCATCACCGGTTGCTGTTCGAACGGACTGGAGTCGTATCTGCCAGGGACATTTGGCTATTCGCACCGGCCGGCCTATCTGCCCAGCAATGGCACATGGGTGATGGAGGATGAATTGACGGGCAAGCCTGGGCGAGGCGTGAGTCTGGATGTGCAGGGCGGAAAAATGCTGATGCAGGTTTTTGGCTACCAGCCCAACGGCCAGCCCAGCTTCTCGATGGGAGTTGGCGATTATGCGGCTGATCCCCAGGCGCCGGGAACCAGTGGTGCCCGTTTTAGCCTGCACCAGTACCGGGGTGGGCGCAGCGTGGGTGGTGCAGCTGCTAGTGGGCAATGGCTGCGGGACGATGGCGAGGTGGAGGTCCGCATTTCTGGCGCGAAGGGCGTCGGTCTGGCAGAGGCAGTGGTGCAGTTTCCAGGAGAGCCCGCCAAGCCTATGCGCCGTATTTCCTTGCAACCTTGGCAAACGATAGAGGACAAACTGTTCGGCGAATGGTATATCCCGGGCTCGTTCCGAGAGGGAGTACCAGTGACTATCACTCTCAATCGTTTGGATGGCGATTTCGCCACCACTGAAGATGGCTCGGTGAGATGCAAATTTAACGCGCAGGTATCGCGAGGTGAATGCCAAAAAAATGGTTCGACGGATACCGCTTATGTCATGGAACTGTACGACGAGTTTGTCGTGAGCAACTTTTCAATTCGCTTACGTGATCGCCATGGCAATCTCACCGGACTTGGCAATGTACCCATGGATTGAGTAAGCGCGCAGGCCACCGGATGCGCTGCAGAGCGAGGGAGCTTTGCTTTATCAAAACGGCATCCATGTCCGGATGCATACACAGGGAGATGATGTGAGGAGATTTGGATCATTGCAAGCCTTGGGCCTGACGCTGATGGCGCCATTGTTGGCCCTGACCTGCGTGAGCAGTTGGGCCGCCAGAGACTTCACCCCCCAGGCCGGCACTTGGGTGATCAGCGATGAAGTAGACGGTAGACCGGGCCGAGGTTTTGCCATCGATGTGCAGGG
>NZ_APCR01000594.1:0-1400 GCF_000410635.1 Comamonas sp. B-9 | reverse complement strand
CTGGCGCGGCAAAGCCGCTTGCTGCAACCGATGCAGCGCCTGCAGCGCGGCGCCGCGCCCGAGGCCCGCAGCTGGGACACGGCGCTGGACAGCCTGGCCGCTCAGCTGCTGCAGATCCGTGCCGACCATGGCCCCGATGCGCTGGGCTTTTACCTGAGCGGCCAGCTGCTGACCGAGGACTACTACGTGTTCAACAAGCTGGTCAAGGGCTTGCTGGGCACCAACAACCTGGACACCAACTCGCGCCTGTGCATGAGCAGCGCGGTGGCCGGCTACAAGGCCACCCTGGGGGCGGATGCACCACCGGCCTGCTACGAAGACATCGACCTGGCCGGCTGCCTGTTCATCAGCGGCAGCAATATGGCCTGGGCGCACCCGATCCTGTTCCGCCGGGTGGAAGAGGCCAAGGCGCGCCACCCCGAGCGCAAGATCATCGTTGTTGACCCGCGCCGCACCGAGACCGCCGAGCTGGCCGACCTGCACCTGGCTTTGCAGCCGGGCACCGATGTGATGCTCTGCCATGGCCTCTTGCACATCATGCTGGCCCAGGGCTGGGCCGATGCGCCCTTTGTCGATGCACACACCAGCGGCTTTGCGCAGCTGCATGCCATCGTGCGTGAGGCGACGCCGGAACGCGTGGCCCAGGTCTGCGGCCTGGCGCTGGCCGACCTGTACCTGGCCGCCCAATGGCTGGCCTGGGGCGGGGCCGATGCGCCGGGCACGAACAGCGAACGCTTGCCCACGCTCAGCCTGTACTGCCAGGGGCTCAACCAAAGCAGCAGCGGCACGGCCAACAATGCGGCGCTGATCAACCTGCACCTGGCTACCGGCCAGATTGGCAAGCCCGGGGCCGGCCCCTTGTCCTTGACCGGCCAGCCCAATGCGATGGGCGGGCGCGAGGTCGGGGGCCTGTCCAACCTGCTCAGCGCCCACCGCGACATGGCCAACCCGCAGCACCGGGCCGAGGTGGCCCAGCACTGGGGCGTAGATGCCGTACCGGCGCTGCCAGGCAAATCGGCGCTGGAGATGTTCGAGGCCGCAGCCGATGGCCAGATCAAGGCCTTGTGGATTGCCTGCACCAACCCGGCGCAAAGCCTGCCCGAGCAGGCGATGGTGCGCCGTGCGCTGGAGCGGGCCGAGCTGGTGGTGGTGCAGGAGGCCTTTGCCCAGACCGAGACGACAGCCTATGCCGACTGGCTGCTGCCCGCCACCACCTGGGGCGAGAAGCTGGGCACGGTCACCAACAGCGAGCGCCGCATATCGCGGGTGCGCGCTGCGGTGGCCGCGCCCGGCCAGGCGCGCCATGACTGGCAGATTGGCGTGCAACTGGCCCAGCGGCTGGAGCGCCATCTGCGCCCCGGCCGCCCCAGCCTGTTTGCCTATGACACGGTGCAGGCCGA
>NZ_APCR01000566.1:0-1214 GCF_000410635.1 Comamonas sp. B-9 | reverse complement strand
GCAGCTGGTCGGCCAGATCTGGCTAAGCATCCCATTCGTAGTGGATGACGGAGGTGGCACTTATCTGCGCGCTCAGATATTCCTCGGACAAAGTGCCGCACAGCTTGGTTAGGAGGTTCGGGCTATCTATTGCTCAATCTTGCTGTAAGAGCTACGACGCTGCACCGCTATCTGCCTTAGATCAACCAAAAATTAGCCAATAACTGCTGTCTAATAAGCCATCCTTTGGTGTTTTAGATATGATTTTGAGAAAAATTCACTCCTTATAAATTGGCATGAGGGTTATCTTTCAAAAAAATTAATTTAAAAATTTTTAAATCAACGACTTTTACCCAATCTACTTCGGAGAAAAATGAAAAATTTTAATAATATATAATAATATATTAACTGTATGCTTGTATATAACAGGATGTCTTGCAAGTTTGGCGATAAGATTTGCCCTTTGTTTTCTAGGTAAAAGTATGCCGGGCTAAAAATCAATAAAATGAATATGCCGGAGTGAATTAATGTATAGCCTATTTTCAGTAGTATGAGTGAGAGTATAATTACCACCACATAATATATTAATAGGTTGCGATTGGAGTGGTTAACATTTACAGTCAACTAAATTTCCTTGGGTATACTGATTCATTTTGCTAATAGTTTCTTCCATGTGTGGCCCCATATGCTGCTTCGACTCTATGGTGTGCTGATGAAGATGTTTAATATAAGGCCCATGTTTGCTTGCATCTCCTGTCCACTGTTGGAAGCCTCTATGAGCAGGAGAAGTTGAGTCCATTACAGCATGAAGCCCTCTGCCCAGCTGCGCGTATGCAGCTTTTTTCGCCAACGTTGATCTGGCATTCGCGAGTTGATCCTGAAATTTATTCAGCTGACTTTTAATATATTCACAATATAATTGCTTGGCTTCTTCTGGCGTGTTTTTCACCGTGGACATTGCGTGTTTTGCAGAGTCAAGATTCGATGATCCTTGATTGTATAGATAATCTGCTTCAGCACTCCCGCTCTTAATTGCTTCTCTAAATACTGAAGGTAAATCAGGGAATGCTTGATCGATAAATATGTTGTGTGCGCCAGTAGACCACAGTCCGAGCGGATCTAGAAATTGATTGGGATTATTTCCGGTTGTTGAATAATAGCCCGCCTGATATACCTAAAAAATCTTGATTTATATAGATTCCTAAGATTGATTCATAATACCGATGCCGGTTGTA
>NZ_APCR01000580.1:0-1194 GCF_000410635.1 Comamonas sp. B-9 | reverse complement strand
CTTCGAAGAGCACAGCGTGGTTCTGCTCGCAGGCGCCTCCACGCCCGGCTTCAATGGCGAAGAACGTGTGCTTACTACGGCCAGCGACCGCATCACAGTTGCGACCACCGCAGCCAATGGCCCGATTGCTGGCAGCATCACTGTTCGCTATGCGCCGGTGGGCGGCTGGGAGGAGGTTTTCTCCAAAACCAATGTGAGCGTGTTCCGGAGTTCGGATCTCACCGGCAACCGCATGTTTTTGCGCATTGACGATACTGCTGCGCTGGTGGCTCGTGTGGTGGGCTATGAATCGATGACGGACGTAGATACCGGCACAGGTGCATTCCCAACTGCAGGACAAGTGTCAGGTGGTGGATATTGGCACAAATCAATGACGGCGGGCTCTACTGCTGTGCGTTGGAAAATGGCTGGAGATTCCAAATTTTTCATGCATGGTATTGCCCCCTATGTGGGTGCATCAACTGGGGATGTCATGGCAGCGCCCGCGCGTGGTTTTGGTGATCCTATTTCGCTGTCTACGTCCGGTGATGCATGGGGCGCTGTGCTTAGTTCCGCTGGTTCGGCGACGAACACTAGCTTTGCAGTTGGCGCGTTTGATGCGAGTGCTCTCTCCACACTGGGGACTGGGGCGATTTTTAGCCCTCGCTCTATTACGGGTCTTGGGTCCTCTGTGATGATTGATGTGCGGCCGTTCACAGGGACGAGAGCTACTTATTCTGGTGGAGACTCTTTCATGGGGGCTGCGCCGAGTCGAGTTGATGGGCAAATCAAGACGAGCGGCATATTCGCATTGGAGAGTGGCGACGCTACTGCACCACCTCGAATGGTGATACCCGGGATTCAATTTATTCCACAGTCTGGTGTAACTAGTATTTTGACTGACGGTGATATTTTGAGCGGATCCGGATCCATGGCAGGAAGGCGCTTGCTTGCGGTGTCCACTGGTAATGCCAACTCGACGGTGAATGGTCGCTACCTTATCGATATCACGGGTCCGTGGAGAAGCTGATGGCTCTTTTGACCACTCCTACAGCGCCTCAGCCACTCCCGGGGTTCATTCAGGGGCGTGCTCCTTCCAAATTCACCCGTCTTGCCCCAACGCCAGTGCACGCAAACCTAGTCCAGGACTATCGGCAGGTCGGCGACACGAGGGGCGTAATAAATGACCGCGTCATGCTCAAGACCAGCCCCAGT
>NZ_APCR01000550.1:0-1078 GCF_000410635.1 Comamonas sp. B-9 | reverse complement strand
CGTGCCACGCGCCGTGATACCGTGCGCGCGCTGGCAGTGCTGATCACGGCGGTGCCCGCGGGCTGGCTGGCCTGGCGCATGGCCCCGGTGCAGCAGTGGACGGCCAGCCACGCCACCGCCACTGGCGAATGGCGCAGCTGGACGCTGGCCGATGGCAGCCGCATGGTGCTGGACACCGCCAGTGCGGCCGATGTGCAGTTCGATGCGCTGCAGCGCCGCATCCATCTGCGCGCTGGCGCGCTCTATGTGGAGACGGCCCCCGATCCGCAGGCCAGCGCAAGGCCATTTATGGTGACCACCGAGCAGGGTGAGGTACGTGCACTGGGCACGCGCTTTAGTGTGCGCTGTGGTGATGGCTACAGCGATGTGGCCGTGCAGCAGGATGCGGTGGAGGTGCGGCCACGCGGCGGCACTGCAGCACTGCGCTTGCAGGCCGGCCAGCAGCTGCGCTTTAGCGACCGCGAAGCAGGACAGCCACAGGCCGCCCAGGCCGGGGCCAGCCAGTGGACGCAAGGTGTGCTGGCGGCCGACAACATGCGCCTGGATGCCTTTTTGGCCGAACTGGGCCGCTACCGCAAAGGCTGGTTGCGTTGCGACCCGCAGGTGGCGGCGCTGCGCATCTCGGGCGCGTTCCAGCTGGCCGATACCGACGCGGTGCTGGCCAACCTGGCCCATTTGCTGCCGGTGCAGATCAGTGCCCGAACCCCTTACTGGATCACGGTGCTGCCCTTGTCGCACTGAACTTTACACAGCACTTTTAAAAATTTTCTGCCAAGTTGGCCCCTTTGGGTGCGGTCGGCTGTCCTGCATAGAGACAGCGAATTCATCTGTACCGACCCCAAGCAGGAAGCCTTATGCCAACCGTTTCTTATCGTCCTCACCCCACCCCAGCGGGAGCGCAGCCCATGCCATCGACCCTGGCCCGCGCGGTGCAAGCCGCCGTCATCACCATGGGCGTCAGCGCCATGCTGGGGCTGGCCGTGCCGGCCCATGCCCAAACCGCCGCCGAGCAGGCCACTGCACCTGCGGGCGCGGTGCAATCCTTGCAGGTGCCGGCCGGGCCACTGCCAGCCGCGCT
>NZ_APCR01000561.1:0-1057 GCF_000410635.1 Comamonas sp. B-9 | reverse complement strand
TGGCCTGAGGCCCTGTGCGGCTTTGGCGCGCGCATGGGCCAGGATCTGCGCCGTGCTGGCGTCGCTTGGGCCGGCGTCCTGCGCGCTGGCCTCGCGGTAGAGGTCGACCAGGGCATCGGGCCGCTTGGGGTCTTGCGGTGCGTTCATGCGGTCACCTCGATGGCCTGGCGCAGTTTGGCGCGGGCATAGCGCAAGCGGCTTTTGGCGGTTTCCTGGGTCACCTGCGTAGCTGTGGCAATGTCGGCCACCGACATATCGGCCTCGGCCTGCAGCAAAAAGGCCTCGCGCTGTTCGGGCGGCAACTGGGCCAGGGCAGCGAGCAAAGCACGCGCCAGGTCCTTGCGGCCCTGCAGGCGCTCGGGGTCAAAGCCGGAGTTGGCAAACAAGGTCTCGGCCAGACGCATGCCTTCGCTGTCCTCTTCGTCGAGGCTGCGGTGGGCCTTGTGGCGGCGCCAGTGGTCCACCAGTTTGTGGTGGGCCAGGGTAAAAGCCCAGGTCGTGAACTGCGCCTGGGGTTGGTAGCGCTGGGCGCCATCGACCAAGGCAAACCAGGTCTCCTGCGCCAGGTCATCGGCGAGCGCGGCATTGCCGGTGTTGCGGAAAAAATAGCGCCACAGGCGCTGGCTGTGGCGATGGTAGAGCTGCTCGAACGCCGCGACTTGGCCGCCAGCGTAGGCCAGCATCAGCGCTTGGTCGTCTTGCAGTGCATCTACCATGCGGCAGATTATGCAAAAGCCTGCACCCGCTGGTGGCCCTTGTGGAGAAAATCGCACGCCGCAGCGCGGTGATGCCTGCGGCGGCAAGACCTCAATAGGCAGGCGGATCAGGTACATAGCCAGAGGGCGATGCCGGAAAAGGGCGGGGCGCCGGCTGCACGGCGGGCTGCGGCGCGCGGATGACGCCCTGGGCCAACAGGTTGGCATAGCTGTCATAGCGGATGCGGATGATCTGCGCCGGGCTGCTGCTGGCGCTGTGGAACTCCGTGGTCCGCGTGACGGAGCGCTCGAGCGCGCCATGGCCCGTGCCCAGGCGCGGCGCCACCGGTGTGGGCGCGGCG
>NZ_APCR01000556.1:0-1049 GCF_000410635.1 Comamonas sp. B-9 | reverse complement strand
CTGGCGGCCTGCTGGCCCTGGGCCACAGCCCGCTGGGCGAACAGGCCTGGCTCAGCGCCAGCGCCGATCTCTCAACGGCCACCGGCGAGCAGCAGCGCACGGTTTTGGCCGATGGCACGCGCCTGCTGCTCAATACCGCCACGGCCGTGGACCTGCGCTACAGCAGCAGCGAGCGGCTGATTGTGCTGCGCGCCGGGGAGATCCAGATCGAGAGCGCCGCCGACCCCAGCCCCGACCCTGCCACCGGCCAGGCCCGCCCTTTGCGCGTGCGCAGCAGCCAGGGCTGGGCACGCGCCATTGGCACGCGCTTTAGCGTGCGCCAGTATGCGGACGACACGCTGGTGCAGGTGCAAGAAGGCCAGGTAGAACTGCAGCTGATACCAGATTTGCGCAACGACATGGGCCAGACCCTGCGCCTGGCTGCTGGCGAGCAAGGCCGCATCGCCGCCAGCGGGCTGCTGCGCCAGGGGCCCGCTCCCACTGCCGGCCTGGCCTGGACCCAGGGCATGCTGGTGGCCGACGATATGCGTCTGGGGGACTTTATCGCCGAGCTGGCCCGTTACCGCCCCGGCCGCCTGCACTGCACGCCCGAGGCCGCCGCCTTGCGCGTATCGGGCAGCTACCCCTTGGCGGATACCGACAAGGTGCTGGCGGCGCTCAGCCAGACTTTGCCGCTGCGCATCAGCAGCCGCACACGCTGGTGGGTGACGGTGGATAAAAGCTGATCTGCCAGGCGTCCCCCGCAGCGCATTCCAAAAAAAGATGGCCAATTGGCCCAGCCCGCGTGTCAAGCCCTGCATAAGCGCCGCAAAAAACCATGGCGGCGCGCTGCAACCAGCTTGTCAAACTCGGGACCTAATCGCATGTACCGCTCTCGCTTCTCTGCCCCCGCCACGCCCCGTGGCACCGCGCTCTCCGCCCATCTGCTGTGCCTGGGCCTGGCCGCCTGCGCCAGCCTGGCCGCACTGGCACCCACCTCTGCCCAGGCGCAGGCCCAGCAGCCAGCCCACACCCCTGCGGCGCGCAGCTACTCCATCCCTGCCGGCCCG
>NZ_APCR01000581.1:0-1037 GCF_000410635.1 Comamonas sp. B-9 | reverse complement strand
CGGGCGGCCTGGAGCTGTCGCGCCTGGCGCTGCTGCCCAGCATCACCTTGACCCCCGGGCTGGGCCTGAACTGGCAACAGCAGGGCGCGTCGCTCAGCACCGGGCTGTGGTCGCTGGCAGGCAATGTGGCCATGCCGGTGCTGGACCGGCCGCGCCTCTTGGCCAATGCCCGCGCCCAGGGCGCCCGCGCCGAGCAGGCGGTGATCGCCTATGAGCAGGTGGTGCAGCGTGCGTTTTCCGAGACGGACCAGGCGCTCTTGCGCATGGCGCCGGATAGGCAAAGGCTGCAGGTGCTGGCGCAGGCCGAGGCGCGGGCGCAGACCGCCTATGAGGCGGCACGCAAGGGTTATGAGGCGGGCTTTTTCGACCTGGTGGTGGTGCTCGATGCCGAGCAGGTCTACCGCGACTCGCGCGGTGGCCTGACCCAGGCGCGCGCTGAAGCCTTGGCGCATGCGGTGCAGGTGTTCCAGGCGCTGGGCGGCGGTTGGCCCCGGGATGCACTGGGCGCCGAAACACAGAAGACGAATTGAGAGGGATGCAATGCTGCAATCAATGACAAGCGGATGGCGCGTGGGCTTGGGGCTAGGCCTGGGGTCGGTCGCGCTGCTGGGGCTGGTGGCCTGCTCCGAAGGCAGTGCGGACAAGACTCCGAAGCCGGTGGCCGAGGTGGTGCGCACAGTCAGCGTGGCGCAGGTGGAGCTGCGCCCCATGGGCGGGGTGCAGCAGGCATCGGGCCTCTTGGTGGCGCGCGAAGAAATTGCGATTGGCCCGGAGCTGAGCGGTTACCGGGTGGCCGCGCTGCTGGCAGATGAGGGCGACCAGGTGCGTGCAGGCCAGCCGCTGGCGCGGCTCGATGACGGCTTGCTGCAGGCCAAGATTGCCCAGGCGCAGGCCAGCCTGGTGCAGGCCAAGGCGCAGGCGAGGCAGGCCCAGGCCGAATCGGCGCGGGTCGAAGGCCTGGACGGCCAGGGCGTGCTGTCGGACGAACAGATCCAGCAGCGCCGCACGGCAGCGGCCAGCGCCCAGGCCAATGCCGA
>NZ_APCR01000613.1:0-976 GCF_000410635.1 Comamonas sp. B-9 | reverse complement strand
AGCCGAGCAGACCCCGCTGATCGCCGCTGCCGCCGTGCAGGCGCTGTGGCAGGCCGGCGTGCCGCGCGATGTGCTGCAGCTGCTGCCGGGCACCGGCGAGACCGTGGGTGCCCGCCTGGTAGGCGACCACCGCGTGCAGGCCGTGATGTTCACCGGCTCGACCGAGGTGGCCCGCATTCTGCAAAAGACGCTGGCCCAGCGCCTCGATGCCCAAGGCCTGCCCGTCACCCTGGTGGCCGAGACCGGCGGCCAGAACGCGATGATCGTGGATTCGTCCGCGCTGGCCGAGCAGGTCGTGGTCGATGTGCTGTCCTCGGCCTTTGACTCGGCCGGCCAGCGCTGCTCGGCGCTGCGTGTGCTCTGCGTGCAGGAAGAAGCGGCCGACCGCCTGCTGCACATGCTGCGCGGCGCGATGCAGGAGCTCCAGCTGGGCAACCCCTGCCAGCTCAAGACCGATGTCGGCCCCGTGATCGACGCCGAGGCCAAGGGTGTCATCGACCAGCACATTGCCCGCATGCAGGCCGCTGGCCACCAGGTCTGGCAAAACAGCGGCGCCAGCGCGCAAGGCACCTTTGTGCCGCCCACGGTGATCGCCATCGGCCAGCTCTCCGAGCTCAAGCGCGAGGTCTTTGGCCCGGTGCTGCATGTGCTGCGCTACCGCCGCGAGAACCTGCCCCAGCTGCTGGCCGACATCAATGCCACCGGCTACGCGCTCACCCTGGGCCTGCACACCCGCATTGACGAGACCATCAACCAGGTGGTCAATGCCGCGCATGCCGGCAATATCTATGTGAACCGCAACATCGTCGGCGCCGTCGTCGGCGTGCAGCCCTTTGGTGGCGAAGGCCTGTCGGGCACGGGCCCCAAGGCCGGCGGCCCGCTGTACATGCTGCGCCTGCTCAGCCGCATGCCGGCCACGGCCACCGTGGATGCGCTGGCCCACCTGCCGCGCATGGCCGGTAGCGAGGCCCCGGCC
>NZ_APCR01000543.1:0-965 GCF_000410635.1 Comamonas sp. B-9 | reverse complement strand
GCCGCCGGGTCGCGCTGCGCCAGGGCGCGCTGCTGGTGCAGGCGCAGGCTGCCAGCAACGGCCTGGCGCCGTTTGAGGTGCTGAGCCGGCATGGCCGCATCCAGGCGCTGGGCACCCGGTTTACCGTGCGGCTGCAAGAGTCCTGCACCCGCGTCGGCATGCTTGAGCACGCCACGCGCCTGACGACCGCAGCCGGTGCCAGCCAGGTGCTGGACGAAGGCCATAGCGCGCGCTTTGACACCTTGTCCATCGACGCCGACGACATCAACCCCCAGGCCGAGGCCGCCTGGCAGCGCGGCATGCTGGAGGTGCACAACCGGCCGCTGGGCGAGGTGGTGCAGGCGCTGCGCGCCTACCGCCGGGGTTTTGTCCGCATCAGCGCCCAGGCTGCCGCGCTGCGGGTCTATGGCAACTATGCGCTCGACGACAGCGACCGCGCCTTGGATGCGCTGGCGGCAACCTTGCCGATCACGGTGCGCGTCTACCAGCGCGGCTGGCTGGTCGTGATCGAAGCGGCCTGAGGGGCGCAGACCTGCCCGGACAGGTCTGTCGGGGACCGGGCTGCAGCGCATAGGCCTCGCCCCTCAAAAATAAATGAACACTTTTTTGCGCTCGCTCTACATACCTTGGAAGCCTCGATTTATCTATCTGCATTTCCAAGGACCCTATGCCACTCCGCCGCTCGCCCACCCTGCCCACTGCACCTATGGGCGCCATCGCACTGGCCGCCGCACTCGCCGCTGCCATGTCCTGCGCCCTGCCTGCCCAGGCCCAAACCCGCAGCCCGGCCGCAGTCCAAAGCTATGACCTGCCCGCCCAGCCGCTGGGCAGCACGCTGGCTCGCATCGCCTCGCAAAGCGGTCGGCAGATCAGCATGGATGCCAGCCTGGTGCAAGGCCGCACCGCGCCGGCCCTGCGCGGCAGCTATGCCCCGGAGGACGCTGCACGCGCTGCGCTGGCCGGCA
>NZ_APCR01000623.1:0-955 GCF_000410635.1 Comamonas sp. B-9 | reverse complement strand
CTGCCCAACCGCACCACGGCCGCATGGCTGCAGGTGGCTAAAAACATCGACCTGACCAGCAATGGTTTTATTCGGCGCCGGCGCGGCGTTGCTGCAAAGCTGGCGGGTGACTGCCATTCCGTCTGGGCGGACAAGGCCGACGCGTACATGGTGCGCGATGGCGACCTGGTGCACATAAATGCTCGCAGCCTGGTGCAGACCGCAGTGCTGGCTGGAGTGGGCCAGGCCCCAGTGCAGTACGCCCGCTTGCCCGACGGCATGGTGTACTGGACCAATGGCAACCAGATCGGGCGCCTGGCCGGTGCATCGGCGCGCAGCATTGCTACGCCCGTCCCAAACCCTGTGCCCGTAGCCAGCGCTACCGGTGGCAGCCTGCCGCCTGGCCGCTACCAGGTTCTGTTCACCGCCCTGGGTCCTGATGGCGAATCGCCAACGACCGAGCCCCAGGCCATCCACCTACCAAACGGTGGTGGTGTTGCCATTGCCGGACTGACCCCCAACACCTTGGTCTACGCCACGGGGCCCGATGGCGAGATCTTCAACGAGATCGCCCCCGGCGACTACGTGAGCTTGGGCAACACGGGCGCTGCATGCGGCACCCTCATGCACAAGACCATGCCGGCGGGCCGTGCCCTTGCCCACTATCGCGGCTCGCTGATGGTGGGACGAGGGCGCTTCGTCTATGTGAGCGAACCCTACGAGTACGGCCGGGTGAACCTGGGCCGGGCCTTTATTCCATTCCCCGGCGATGTGTCGGTCATCGCGCCATGCGAGGACGGCGTCTACATCTGCGCCGACAAAACCTATTGGATCGCTGGCGACCCGCTGAACTCGGCCCCCGTGGTGGTGCTGCCCTTTGGCGCCATGCCAGGCTCTCTCGCCTATGACCCCAAGGAGCAGGCCAGCTACTGGCAAAGCGAGCTTGGGGTGATTGTGGCCAAGCCAGGCGGGATTG
>NZ_APCR01000551.1:0-926 GCF_000410635.1 Comamonas sp. B-9 | reverse complement strand
GATGACCGCGCGCTGCTCGATGCGTTGGCCAGCCACCTGGCCGGCGGCATGGAGGGCCTGCGCGCCGACGCCTTGCAACGCGAAGCGGCGGTGGCCGACGAGCGCGGTCTGCTGGCGCGCGAGCTGCACGACTCCATCGCGCAGAGCCTGGCGTTCTTGAAGATCCAGGCGGGGCTGTTGCGCAGCGACATGGCACGGCTGCCCCCGGATGGCGCGCGCGTACAGGCAACCTTGGGCGAGCTCGATACCGGCATCCGCGAAAGCCTGTCCGATGTGCGTGAGCTGCTGCTGCACTTTCGCACCCGTACCAATGCCGAGGACATCGTGCCTGCGCTGCGCACCACCTTGACCAAGTTCGAGCACCAGACCGGCCTGCCCGCGCAGCTGCAGATTGCCGGCGAAGGCATGGCACTGCCGCCCGATGTGCAGGTGCAGGTGCTGCATGTGGTGCAGGAGGCGCTGTCCAATGTGCGCAAGCATGCGCAGGCCAGCCAGGTGTGGGTGGAGGTGGAGCAAGGCCCGCAGTGGGCGGTGGAGGTGCGCGACGATGGCCAGGGCATGGCGCAGGCCGCCCTGGCGCTGGATGAAACCCATGTGGGCCTGCGCATCATGCGCGAGCGCGCCGCTGGCATTGGCGCCAGCCTGGAGATCCATTCCGTCCCCGGGGCCGGCACCTGCGTGCGCCTGAGCCTGCCCCGCTTGCAGCCCCTGCAACCCCTACCGACATTTCAGCCGCCCACGGCCGCAACCCTTGCCGCCTCCAGGAGCCCCGCATGACGGCAGCGCAAGCGCCTACCCCCGCGATACGCCTGCTGGTGGTGGACGACCACCCGCTTTTTCGGCGCGGTGTGATCGCGCTGCTGGCCGCCCAGCCGCAGCTGCAGGTGGTGGCCGAGGCCGGCGATGCGGGCGAGGCGCTGCGCCAG
>NZ_APCR01000621.1:0-898 GCF_000410635.1 Comamonas sp. B-9 | reverse complement strand
TTCGAATCTCGCAGGACCCACCAGAATACATAAGCCGCTATAGCTATTAAAGCTATAGCGGCTTTTCTGTTTTATTCCCACGGCGGGAATATGCTAAGACAAGGACTGCCGCTTGGCGACCTTCGACCTGTCGTACACCTTTGCTGTAGTGGCAGGGTTTGCGTGGAGCTCAGGCAGGGCGCCAAAGCGCTCTTTGTACTGAGTTGTGTAATAGGCGCGCAGATCGTGGAACGTGAAGTTCTTTGTGATGATCCCTAGTTCCATGGCCTCTGTTTTAGCCCGGCCCCATCCAGTCGTGAACCCTGACTCAGATACAGGGTTCCCCAGCTGATTGCAGAAAACGTGCAGGCTGGTGTCAGGCCTGGGCAAGACAAGCATTCGATGTGCCAGGTCGAGCATAGCCGGACCCATAGAAATGGTCTCTGCCTTCTTGGCTCCTCCATGCTGCTTTGCGCGCATCAGTCGGATTACTCCAGCTTTCACATCAAGCTGAGGCACCTGAATGTCTAGGAACTCTGATCTACGAGATCCTGCCAAAGACGCAAACTCAGCCATCAAGGCAAGAACCCTTTTGGCCGGGGAAGATTGGCCCAGCCATGCAAGGAAGGCAGCCAGCTCATCAACCTCTGGAGCTTCTGTTCTAGGCGTTTCGCTGTTTTTCTTCACCTGCTTGCAGGGGTTCACATCAATGTCGCCGCGTTCGATTGCAACGTTCATTAGGTTAGACAAGAGTGAAATCTCGCGATTTCCGCGTACCAGTGCGTCGGCGCGCTCTACCCGGAGATAGCGGGCGATATCAGTTGGACGAATGATCTTTGGCGAGACATCACCCATAACCTCTAACAGCTTTACGCTGTATTCTGTGTAATCACTTTTTGTTGATTTCCACACAGAAGTG
>NZ_APCR01000535.1:0-891 GCF_000410635.1 Comamonas sp. B-9 | reverse complement strand
GGCGGTTCGGCGCTACCATCGCTACCGTAACGACCACCCTGGACCGCCCCGTGCCCAAGCCTGCGCCCCCTGCCACTCCCCAGCGCCCCAGCCCGCCCGGCGCAGCCAAGCCTGCCGCCGCCAAGGCCCGGGCCACAATTGCCGATGTGGCGCTGGCGGCCCAGGTCTCCAAGGCCACCGTGTCGCGCTACCTCAATGGCCGCACCGACATCCTCACCCCCGACATGGCCAAGCGCGTGCAGGAGGCCATTGCCAGCCTGCAGTACCGGCCCAGCCCGATGGCGCAGGCACTCAAGCATGGCCGCACGCGCCTCATCGGCCTGGCGGTGGCCGATGTAACCAACCCCTTCTCGGTGGCGGTGCTGCAGGGCGCAGAAAAAGCCTGCCAGGCCGCTGGCTATTTGCTGGTGCTGTTCAACCTGGGCAATGAGGCCGGGCGCGAGCGCGATGCCATGCATGCGCTGTCGGCCTACCAGCTCGACGGCATGATCCTCAACCGCGTGGACACCAGCGCCCAGCTCTGGCAGGACGCACAGCTGCACGGCAAGCCCATCGTGCTGGTGGACCGCTTCCAGGAAGGGATGGACGCCGATTTTGTGACCGTCGACAACCCCGGCGTGATCCAGATCGCGATGGACCACCTGCAGCAGCAAGGCTTTGACGAAGTGCTGCTGGTGACCGAGCCGATTGCCGATGTCAGCTCGCGCACCGCGCGCCAGCAGGCCTTTGCCCGTTACCTGCAAGGCCAAGGCAGCACCGGGCGCGGCAAGCCGGCGGCCATGCAGGGCAGCGTGTGGGAAAGCACGCCGCACAACGCCAGCGCCTTGCAGCAGCATCTGCAGCGATGGCGCGATCAGGCGCAGCAAGCGGGCCGCCCCCCCGCCGTGCTGG
>NZ_APCR01000583.1:0-719 GCF_000410635.1 Comamonas sp. B-9 | reverse complement strand
TTCAATTTTGGGTGTTTCATGGTGAGAGTCCTTGGAGAGAGCAATGTGCGGGAGCGCACGGTGGGGCCCACGCAGCGCATGGGATGCAAGGCGGGCCCTGGGTTCTGCGGCATGGCTAGTCCTCCACCTTGGTAATGGGGATCTCGGCGTTGGCTTCGCCACGCAGCGGAACATCGACGCCCAGCACTGCGCCATCGGCCGTGCCCCAGGGCAGGGGCACGCTGTCGAGCGTGATGCTGAGCTGATGGCGGCCTACGCCGACCATCGGGAATAAGAAGCGGCCTTCGGCATCGGTGGTGGTGCGGTAGCGTCCATCCAGCACCACCTCAATGCCTTGTGCGCCGGTTTCATCGGGCTGGATGCGGCCATCCTTGTTGGCGTCATAGAACACACGACCGCTGACGCTGCCGCTGCCATTGCCGGGCATGCCGCCGGCGACGGCAAAGGGCCGGCCGGTGCCGCCCTCCCAGCGCAGGTAGACATAGGCGGTCTTGTCGTTGCTGCGATAGATTTGCGGGCTGGTCCAGCTGAGTACCTGGGTGGTGGCCAGGCGTGCCTGGTTGAGCAGCACGCCCAGGCCCGTGCTCCAGCCATTGCCCCACTGCTTTTCGGCCGAAAAGTTGCCCGACAGGCCCCGGCTGGTGAAAAGCCCGCCGCTTTGCGAGGTGTAGCGCAGGTTACCGAAAAAGCTCAGGTTGCTGCTGGCCCAGTAGCGGCCC
>NZ_APCR01000533.1:0-581 GCF_000410635.1 Comamonas sp. B-9 | reverse complement strand
GGGCGTGCCTTACATCATCGTGTTCCTGAACAAGTGCGACATGGTCGATGACGAAGAGCTGCTGGAGCTGGTGGAAATGGAAGTCCGCGAACTGCTGGACAAGTACGATTTCCCAGGTGACGACACCCCCATCATCCGCGGCTCGGCCAAGCTGGCTCTGGAAGGCGACCAATCCGACAAGGGTGAACCCGCTATCCTGCGTCTGGCTGAAGCGCTGGACACCTACATCCCAACGCCAGAGCGCGCTGTGGACGGTGCTTTCCTGATGCCCGTGGAAGACGTGTTCTCCATCTCCGGTCGTGGTACCGTGGTGACCGGCCGTATCGAGCGCGGTATCATCAAGGTCGGCGAAGAAATCGAAATCGTCGGTATCAAGGACACCGTCAAGACCACCGTGACCGGCGTGGAAATGTTCCGCAAGCTGCTGGACCAAGGTCAAGCTGGCGACAACGTTGGCCTGCTGCTGCGCGGCACCAAGCGTGAAGACGTGGAGCGTGGCCAAGTGCTGTGCAAGCCTAACTCGATCAAGCCACACACCCACTTCACCGCTGAAGTGTATGTGCTGAGCAAGGACGAGGGCG
>NZ_APCR01000579.1:0-510 GCF_000410635.1 Comamonas sp. B-9 | reverse complement strand
CTTGGGCTCTTGACGGGGTATGCGGCTGGCCATGATTTAAACCTTGGCGGCCAGGGCTGACAGCGGCAGCACGTAGCGCTTGAACAGGCGCACCACACGTTTGATGGCTTCGCGCTCGGTCTCCGGCATTTCTTGCCAGGCGCGGCTGGCCAGGCCGTGCAGCTCCGGCTTGCTCTTGGCCCGCACGCCAGCTACACGCAGCAGGCATTCGCGCATTTCAATGGGCAAGCGCCGCCATTCCGCATCAGCTGCATCGCGGTACAGCCCACCGCTGGCCTTCTTGGCAAACTCATCGCGCAGGCCATCGAGCATGGCCTTGGCTTCCTCGACAGTGACTGCCGGGTTCTTGAGCGGGGGCACCATGGGCTCAGGCCGCGCAGGCTTGCGCGTGGCAATCTCAAAGTCAGGCGCCAGGCATTGCAGCTGCGGCACATCACGCACGGGCAGCTTGCGCAAGCCATAGGGCAATGCGGCGGCCACTGCGTTGGCTTCGGCCTTGTCTTGCTTCAT
>NZ_APCR01000624.1:0-451 GCF_000410635.1 Comamonas sp. B-9 | reverse complement strand
CCTTCGGCCACCACACACTGCGCGCCAGCGGGCACATTGGCAATGGTGGCCGATGTCGCGGTCGGGTAGCTCAGGCTCGCAGGGAACACCGTGCCGGCGCTGGGCAGATCGCAGGTGGCCGTGTACGTGAAGTTGAACGGACCGGTCACACCATTGGGCAGCGTCAGCGTCTTGTTGATGGTGATCGTGCCGAACTGCTGGACCAGCGTATTCGTCACACCCACCGACGCCACACCCGCGCTGGGCACCGTCACCGCCGCAGGCACGCTCGGGGCGCCCCACTCGTAGCCGCTAGGCGCCGCCGGCAGCGGGGTGTTTTCCGCCACCGCGCAACTCGCACCCGAGGGGATGCCAGGGATCGTCACCCGCGTGTTGGTCGGGTAGTTGGCCAAGGTCGCGCTGAAGGTCGAGCCCGCGCTGGGCAGGTTGCAGGTGGCGGTAAAGCCAAAGC
>NZ_APCR01000549.1:0-371 GCF_000410635.1 Comamonas sp. B-9 | reverse complement strand
TTTCGCACGTTGCCTTGCAGTGGGGGCACTCCATGCGGGTGCCCTCCATGCGCAGGCGGCGGCCCGTGTGGTTGCCGCGCGGCTTGCGCAGCTCGGCCTTTTTCAGCTCCGCCTTGTGCAATGCCTTTTGTTCTGCTGTGGTGTGCATCATGGTGTGCCTTTGTGCAGTCGATTTAGCCACTTTTGAGCCGCTCAATAGCCGCTTACTGCTTGGCAAAGAATTGCACCTGGCCGCGCTGCTGCTTGTACTGCTGCAGGCCCAGCAGGTAGACAAAGCGCAGGAACGGCGCGGCATGCTCCAGGCCCAGGCTGTGGGCCATTTCCATGGCCTTCTGCTGCTCGGACGGGAAGATGCGCAGGCCGGCCAGCAC
>NZ_APCR01000604.1:0-349 GCF_000410635.1 Comamonas sp. B-9 | reverse complement strand
ACCAAGCCGCACGTGAACGTGGGCACCATTGGTCACGTGGACCACGGCAAGACCACGCTGACGGCTGCTATCGCAACCGTGCTGTCTGCCAAGTTCGGCGGCGAAGCCAAGAAGTACGACGAAATCGACGCTGCTCCTGAAGAAAAGGCTCGCGGCATCACCATCAATACCGCACACGTTGAGTACGAAACGGCTAACCGCCACTACGCTCACGTGGACTGCCCAGGTCACGCCGACTATGTGAAGAACATGATCACCGGCGCTGCCCAGATGGACGGCGCTATTCTGGTTTGCTCGGCTGCTGACGGCCCCATGCCCCAGACCCGTGAACACATCCTGCTGGCTCGCC
>NZ_APCR01000601.1:0-332 GCF_000410635.1 Comamonas sp. B-9 | reverse complement strand
AATACCTGCACGGGCGGCAGCCTCAGTGCCGTCGCTGGCGCCAATGTCATCCGCAGCAGCGGTGTGACGATTCCGCCCGGCGGCTGCAGCATCACGGTGCCGGTGGTCTGGCCCAACACCGATGCTGGCCGCCAGGCTTGCGTGAACACCCCGCTGCTGACCAACACCATCACGCCGGGCACAGACTTTGTCTCGCCGATTGGCCAGGTCAACACGCCAGCGACAGCCACGCTGACCTGCCAGCCCGCGCAGCTCTCCATCGCCAAGCAAGTGGTCTGGCCGGCCAACATCACGCCGGTGGATCTGACCGGCAGCAGCTTCCCCGTCTCGGT
>NZ_APCR01000547.1:0-317 GCF_000410635.1 Comamonas sp. B-9 | reverse complement strand
GTGATCGGCGCGCAAGGCGACGGACAACTGGTGAACTACCGCTTCCGCTCGCCGTACTACATCGTGGATCGGCTGTTTGGTGCGGCCGAGCTGCGCCTGGGTGGCGATAAGGGCGCCGTGGTGCGAATTGAGCGCACCGATGGCGTGGCACGGAGGAATTGAGCATGAGCCAAGACAACACCCCCGACCATGCCACTTCTCAGGGGGGCAAGGCGGCGCCCGAAGCGATGGCGTTGCGCGCCCAGCCGCGCCCGGTCACGCGCCTGAACCGGCGCACGCTGGCCATGCTCACCGGCGGCCTGTCGGTCGCCGTGCTC
>NZ_APCR01000612.1:0-286 GCF_000410635.1 Comamonas sp. B-9 | reverse complement strand
AGACGGCGGCCAGGCCAAAGGCCCAGGCGCCCAGCTCCACGCCGGCGCTTTCCCAATCGCCGCGCAGCAGCTGCGCGGGCCAGTGGTCGCCCACGGTCAGGGCATTCAGCACCGGCAGCAGCAGGCAGAGGGCAGCCAGCAGCGCCATCTGCTCGAGCCAGGCCTTGGCCGGGGCGCGCAGCAGGCCATGCAGCAACGCGGCCAACCACAGGCCAAAGAAGACACCCAGCTCCCACTGCGCGCGCTGCGGCAGCTCCAGCGGCAGCAGGGGGGTGGGCCCGGGGGA
>NZ_APCR01000560.1:0-272 GCF_000410635.1 Comamonas sp. B-9 | reverse complement strand
TTCCGTCAAGTGAGTGAGTAGTCGAGAGACTTTAAATTCAAGATCGAACTATAGAGTTTGATCCTGGCTCAGATTGAACGCTGGCGGCATGCTTTACACATGCAAGTCGAACGGTAACAGGTCTTCGGATGCTGACGAGTGGCGAACGGGTGAGTAACACATCGGAACGTGCCTAGTAGTGGGGGATAACTACTCGAAAGAGTAGCTAATACCGCATGAGATCTAAGGATGAAAGCAGGGGACCTTCGGGCCTTGCGCTACTAGAGCGGCTG
>NZ_APCR01000559.1:0-268 GCF_000410635.1 Comamonas sp. B-9 | reverse complement strand
GCTGGCCCTGCCTGGCAAGCGACGCGGGTAGGCATGGCGTCCAGGTGAGTACGGCATCACTGTGCAGTGGAATGTGGCGAGGAGGGTGTTTTGCTGCCTTTGCAGCGGATGGTGTGCTGTATGCCGAGGGCAGGCGATATCGGCAGCGCAAAGATGCGGTGTGCGCCGTCGTTGCTGGGCTCGGGGTAGATGCGCATCGCAGACAAAGAAAAAGCCGCTGCACAAAAAGTGCAACGGCTTATGTCTGGTGCCCAGGAGAGGACTCGAA
>NZ_APCR01000584.1:0-252 GCF_000410635.1 Comamonas sp. B-9 | reverse complement strand
GATGGCAAGATGCGCAGCCTCTATGCCTATGGTTTCTACCAAACCCGCTTTGGCGAGCTGCCGCGCTCGCGCTTCAGCCTGAGCCTGCGCAGCAATGAGCAGATTGTGCTGGGTGACGGCACCGCCACCGGCCGCGAGCTGCAGTGGGAGCAGGACTGGATCAGTGCCCAGCGCGAGACCATGCGCCCCGAGCTGGTCACCACGCTGGGTTGGGCCGATGACCGCAGCAACGGCAGCCACCAGCGCTACCCC
>NZ_APCR01000563.1:0-240 GCF_000410635.1 Comamonas sp. B-9 | reverse complement strand
CGTGTCGTCCTCTTGAGGGTCGTAGTCGCCCTCAAACAATGCGATGTGCCAGGTGGGCACCTGCGTGCCGCCGTGGACACCGACATCCATCAAATAGTCGCGGCCCTGGGCCGGGAAGTTCAAAGACATGGTTCAATCCTCATGAAGTTCTTCAACATCAAACCGGGCGGCAATGATGTGGGTTTCGCCGTCCTGGTCCCGCACCAGCGTTGCGCCCGACTCAGCCCTGCCAAACTGCAG
>NZ_APCR01000546.1:0-234 GCF_000410635.1 Comamonas sp. B-9 | reverse complement strand
GTGGACTACAACGTCAAGGTGCGCGTCAAGAGCGATGGCTCGGGAGTGGACATTGCGAACGTGAAGATGTCGATGAACCCCTTTGATGAAATCGCGGTGGAAGAGGCCGTGCGTTTGAAGGAAAAGGGCGTGGTGACCGAGATCATCGCCGTGAGCTGCGGCGTGACCCAGTGCCAGGAGACGCTGCGCACGGCGATGGCCATTGGTGCGGACCGCGCCATCCTGGTCGAAACC
>NZ_APCR01000545.1:0-233 GCF_000410635.1 Comamonas sp. B-9 | reverse complement strand
GCAATGATCTTGGCAACCACGCCAGCGCCCACGGTACGGCCGCCTTCGCGAATAGCGAAGCGCAGACCTTCTTCCATAGCGATGGGGTTGATCAGCTTGACGGTGATCGACACGTTATCGCCAGGCATCACCATTTCCTTGTCAGCTGGCAGCTCGATGGCGCCGGTCACGTCCGTGGTACGGAAGTAGAACTGAGGACGGTAGTTGTTGAAGAAGGGGGTGTGGCGGCCGCC
>NZ_APCR01000582.1:0-228 GCF_000410635.1 Comamonas sp. B-9 | reverse complement strand
TGGCTGGCTGCCTGCAGGCGGAAGTCCGGGGCCTTCTCGTTGTCCCCCTTGTCGTTGGGCACCAGCTTGACCTTGACGTTGAGCGTCAGGGTGCGAAGCGTGCCGGTGAAGCCGTCTTTGTCTGCGGTGAAGGTGCCGATGTTGGCCATGATGAAACTCCTTTTGGTGGAACAAGGTTCGCGCCCATCGCGTCCTTGTTGTGATCCGGCCGGCGGGGGACGGGCGGGC
>NZ_APCR01000562.1:0-216 GCF_000410635.1 Comamonas sp. B-9 | reverse complement strand
GCCTTGGCGCGCTCCGCGCTGCTGGCGGCCGAGCGGGTGCTGATCCCGGTGCAGCCCAGCCCCTACGACCTGTGGGCCAGCGCCGAGATGGTGGCGCTGATCCGTGAGGCGCAGGTGTTCCGGCCTGCGCTGCGCGCGGCCTTCGTCATCAACCGGCGCGTGAGCACCACCGTGATCGGACGCGAGGCCCGCGGCGCGCTGGCCGAGCAGCCGCTT
>NZ_APCR01000602.1:0-209 GCF_000410635.1 Comamonas sp. B-9 | reverse complement strand
ATGATGGCGCTGATGGTGCGCAAGAACATGGAGGCCGAATACACCAGCGTGGGGCTGCACTGCGTTCAGGCCGATCACCAGTCAAACCAGACCGAGCTGCTCGCCCGCCTGGCCTACCTGCTTGGAATGGGCGCCGAGATTGCGCGAGCCATTCCGGTGGCCGGCGACAACCGGCCAGGCCTGCACCAGGCGCTGGCCACCGTGGTGGA
>NZ_APCR01000553.1:0-207 GCF_000410635.1 Comamonas sp. B-9 | reverse complement strand
GGCGCTTGCCTGCATCGATATCCGCAGCTCCATCGGCAGGCCCCAGCCGTAACCGAGCATGCCGCAGTAGCCGCCTTGTTCGGCATTGACGTAACTACTGTACTGGCGCTGCCAGACGAGCGGCATGGCGCCGGGCAACGCAAAGTCGAGGTCAGAAGCACCGGACAGAACCTTGGCGCCTAGCTGCGGGTTGACGGGGTTGCCGAC
>NZ_APCR01000554.1:0-207 GCF_000410635.1 Comamonas sp. B-9 | reverse complement strand
TCCTCCCCAAAAACCAGCTTCCCGCTCCCATCCGCTGGGGCAGTAAAGACGAGTTTTCCATCGAAGACAGCCACCTCTACCCCCTATAAGCTGGAAGAAAATACGGATTTAGGACGGCTTCACTGCGATCACGGGGCCGCCAGCGGTGCATTTGTGCCCTCCCGCCAGGTCAATGGCTGTAACTTGGTAGGCCACTCCAACTTCCAG
>NZ_APCR01000578.1:0-207 GCF_000410635.1 Comamonas sp. B-9 | reverse complement strand
CAAGGCCAAGACCTTGACCATCACCGACACCGGCATCGGCATGACCACGCAAGAGGCCATCGACAACCTGGGCACGATTGCCAAGAGCGGCACCAAGGCCTTCATGGACAAGCTCAGTGGCGACCAGAAGGCCGATTCGCAGCTGATCGGCCAGTTCGGCGTGGGCTTTTACTCGGGCTTCATCGTGGCCGACAAGATCACCGTCGA
>NZ_APCR01000615.1:0-204 GCF_000410635.1 Comamonas sp. B-9 | reverse complement strand
CCCGCCAGCGCGTCGGCCTCCTGCATTTCTTTATCAAATAGGCGCATGCTGGCCAGCTTCTTGATTGGCCGCGCTGCCTTGGCCACCAATGCGCCTGGCTTGCGGCTGCGCGCCAGTTGCGTCAGGCGCTCACGTTGGATTGTTGCTGTTGTCATCTGCGCTCCCGGCTTTTGCCGTTGTGTTGTTGATTGCCAGCTGCGGGCC